>NZ_JBMOWY010000022.1:0-138907 GCF_049310345.1 Stenotrophomonas sp. GZD-301
CCCCCAGGCACTCCGAAACGCCCACTCCCTGGCCGCGAGCCGCAGATGGCTTTCCGATCCGGTTGAGGCAGTGTGTGAGGGGCGAGGACCGCTGCACCCCGTAGCGACGCTCCAAAACATGGATGTTTTGGAGCAGCCCCCAGGGATGGGTTCACGGCGTGTCGCGGAGGGGTGCACCGGGCCTCGCCCCTGCGCGATAGCAAACAAACCGCCGCGCTCTTCGCGCCAAACCCGGCCACGGATCATTATCCATTTGAAATGTAAGCGTTTTCGGCGGGGCGTTGATTCGTTACATCCGGTATCATTGCCCGTTGATACCCAACTGGAGCCCCGCCATGCGCCGCAAGATCGTCGCCGGTAACTGGAAGCTGCACGGCAGCCGCCAATTCGCCACTGACCTGGTCAGTGACCTGGTTGCCAGCCTGCCGCGCGATGGGGTGGAGGTCGTCATCCTGCCGCCCCTGCCGTATCTGGGCGAGCTGGTCGAGGACTTCGAGGGCCGGGCCATCGCCTTCGGCTCGCAGGACGTGAGCTCCAACGAGAAGGGCGCCTACACCGGCGAGGTCTCGGCCTCGATGCTGGCCGAGGTCGGGGCCCGCTATGGCCTGGTCGGCCATTCCGAGCGTCGCCAGTACCATAATGAATCCAGCGAGCTGGTGGCGCGCAAGTTCGCCGCCGCCCTTCATGCCGGCCTGGTCCCGGTGCTGTGCGTGGGCGAGACCCTGGAGCAGCGCGAGGCGGGCCAGACCGAGCAGGTCATCGCCGGCCAGCTCGCCCCGGTGCTGGCCCTGGTCGGCCCGGCGGGCTTCCAGCACGCCGTGGTCGCCTATGAGCCGGTCTGGGCCATCGGCACCGGCCGGACCGCCAGCAAAGAGCAGGCCCAGCAGGTCCATGCCTTCATCCGTGGCGAAGTGGCCAAGCTGGATGCTAGAATCGCTGATTCGTTGCCGATCCTTTACGGTGGCAGCGTGAAGCCCGACAACGCTGGGGAACTGTTCGCGCAGCCCGATGTCGATGGTGGGCTGGTGGGCGGCGCCTCCCTGGTGGCCGCGGACTTCCTGGCCATCGTCGATGCGGCGGCCGGGCGCTAACAAGATAATGTGCCGACCGACCGTCGGCGCGACATGTCCGAGGACGGATTCGAAATGCTGATGTTGATCCTCAATGTGGTCTACGTGCTGGTGGCGGTGGCCATGATCGCGCTCATCCTGATGCAGCGTGGTTCCGGCGCGGCCGCAGGTTCGGGTTTCGGCGCGGGCGCCTCGGGGACTGTGTTTGGCGCGCGTGGCGCGTCCAACTTCCTGTCCAAGTCGACCAAGTGGCTGGCCGTGGTGTTCTTCGGTATCAGCCTCTTCATGGCCTGGTACGCCAGCCACGGCTCGCGCCCGGCTGCGCAGCAGGACCTGGGGCTGATGTCGGCCCCGGTGGAAAGCGTGCCGGCCGCGCCGGCAGGCGAGCTGCCGGTGGTGCCGAAGGCCCCGGTTGCACCCGCCCAGACCCCGGCCCAGCAGCCGGTTCCGCAGGCCACTGTGCCGGCTGAGGCGGAAGCGAAAACTTCTGGTGAAGAAAAGCCTTCGGAAGGCACCCAGAATCGCTGAAGACGGTTACAATATGCGGCGCATTGGGAAGTAACCCCCGGTGCGATCGTAAGCCCAGGTGGCGGAATTGGTAGACGCACTACCTTGAGGTGGTAGCGACGAGAGTCGTAGGGGTTCGAGTCCCCTCTTGGGCACCATTGTTTGTAAGCGGATTTCGTCTGGCGCGCACGGCGCCAGGTAGCGGAGTCCGTCCACTCCCCCATGCCAAAGCGCCTGCAGGCGCAGCGGCAGAGGCAAGAGAGAATCGCTGTGCTGGCCGAATATTTGCCGTCTCTGCTGTTTCTGATCGTTGCCACCGGTATCGGCGTTGCGCTGATGCTGGTCGGCCGATTCCTCGGTCCACGACGTCCTGATCTGCAAAAGCTCTCGCCGTACGAGTGCGGCTTCGAGGCTTTCGAGGACGCGCGCATGAAGTTCGATGTGCGCTACTACCTGATCGCGATCCAGTTCATCGTATTTGACTTGGAAATCATTTTCATCGTGCCGTGGACCCAGGTCTTCATGGAACTGGGTGCGCGTTCGTTGGTCACGATGGGCCTGTTCGTGGGCATGCTTTTCCTCGGTTTCATTTACGTCTGGAAGAAGGGAGCGCTGGAATGGGAGTGATTCAGACTCTCGATGGCCTGATGAACAACCCGGTCCCGGAAGGGCGGGTCGACGACATCCTGCGCCCTGAAGGCGACAACCCGCTGCTCGAAAAGGGCTACGTGACCACCAGCGTTGACGCGCTGTTGAACTGGGCGCGTACCGGCTCGATGTGGCCGATGACCTTTGGTCTGGCCTGCTGCGCGGTGGAAATGATGCATGCCGGCGCGGCGCGTCTGGATCTTGACCGCTACGGCGTGGTGTTCCGCCCGTCGCCGCGTCAGTCCGACGTGATGATCGTGGCCGGCACCCTGGTCAACAAGATGGCCCCGGCGCTGCGCAAGGTCTACGACCAGATGCCGGACCCGAAGTGGGTCATTTCGATGGGCAGCTGTGCCAACGGTGGCGGCTACTACCACTACTCCTATGCAGTAGTGCGTGGTTGCGACCGCGTGGTCCCGGTGGACGTGTACGTCCCCGGGTGTCCGCCTACCGCCGAAGCGCTGGTGTACGGGATCCTGCAGTTGCAGAAGAAGATCTGGCGTACGCAGACCATCGCCCGCTGACATTCCTCCTGACAAGAGCACGCCAAGCCCCCATGGCAGAGCAAGCATCCTTCATCGACCGACTTTCCGCACGCTTTGCCGGTGCGCAGGTCTTCGTGGTCGAACCCCGCGGCGAAGTGACGCTGGAAGTGCCCGCCGCTGACTGGCATGCCACCGCCCTGGCGCTGCGCGACGAATTCGGTTTCGAGCAGTCCGTCGACCTGTGCGGCCTGGACTACCTCGGCTACGGCAGCGACGAATGGGATACGGCCGACGTGTCGTCCCAGGGCTTCAGCCGTGGCGTCGAGGGCAAGTCCGTCGGTCGTTTCGCATGGGGCGAGTTCCCCACCCGCGAAACCAGCGATGGCGCCCAGCCGCAGCCGATTCCGCTGCAGCGTTTCGCCGTGGTCGCCCAGCTGCGTTCCTACCAGCACAACCTCACCATGCGCATCCGCTGTTTCGCGCCGAATGAGGAACTGCCGGTGGTCGCGTCGCTGACCAGCGTCTGGCCGGGCCTGAACTGGTTCGAGCGCGAAGCGTTCGACCTGTACGGCGTGATCTTCGAAGGTCACCCGGACCTGCGCCGGATCCTGACCGACTACGGTTTCGTTGGCCATCCGTTCCGCAAGGATTTCCCGCTGATCGGCAACGTCGAAGTGCGCTACGACGAAGAGAAGAAGCGCGTGATCTACGAGCCGGTCACCTCGGTGGAGCCGCGTGTCGGCGTGCCGCGCGTGATCCGTGACGATGCCCGTTTCCAGACCGCTGCCGGCGAAAGCGCGCAGACGGAGGCAGTAAAGTGAGCGAATTCCACCAGGCCAGCCAGGCCTTTGCGAGCAATTCCGCCGAAAGCCGGCAGGAAATCCGCAACTACACGATGAACTTCGGCCCGCAGCATCCGGCCGCGCACGGTGTGCTGCGCCTGATCCTGGAAATGGACGGCGAAACCATCATGCGTGCCGACCCCCACGTGGGCCTGCTGCACCGTGGTACCGAAAAGCTGGCCGAGTCCAAGCCGTTCAACCAGTCGATCGGCTACATGGATCGCCTGGATTACGTGTCGATGATGTGCAACGAGCACGCCTACGTGCGCGCGATCGAAACCCTGATGGGGATCGAAGCGCCCGAGCGTGCGCAGTACATCCGCACCATGTTCGACGAAATCACCCGCATCCTGAACCACCTGATGTGGCTGGGTTCCAACGCGCTCGATCTGGGCGCGATGGCCGTGATGCTGTACGCGTTCCGTGAGCGCGAAGAGCTGATGGACTGCTACGAAGCCGTCTCCGGCGCGCGCATGCACGCGGCGTACTACCGTCCGGGCGGCGTCTATCGCGACCTGCCGGACCGCATGCCCAAGTACAAGGAATCGCGCTGGCACAAGGGCAAGGCCCTGAAGAACCTCAACGCCGCGCGCGAAGGTTCGCTGCTCGATTTCCTCGAGAACTTCACCGTCGAGTTCCCCAAGCGCGTCGACGAGTACGAGACCCTGCTCACCGACAACCGTATCTGGAAGCAGCGTACCGTCGGCATCGGCGTGGTCACCCCGGAACTGGCCCATGCGTGGGGCATGACCGGCGTGATGCTGCGTGGCTCGGGCATCGCCTGGGATCTGCGCAAGAAGCAGCCGTATGCCAAGTACGATGCCGTCGACTTCGACATTCCGCTGGGCAAGGAAGGCGATTGCTACGATCGCTACCTGGTCCGCGTGGCGGAGATGCGCGAGTCCAACCGCATCATCAAGCAGTGCGTGCACTGGCTGCGTGCCAACCCCGGCCCGGTCATGGTCAAGAACTTCAAGGTCGCGCCGCCCAGCCGCGAGGACATGAAGGACGACATGGAAGCGCTGATCCATCACTTCAAGCTGTTCAGTGAAGGCTACTGCGTTCCCGCCGGCGAAACCTATGCCGCGGTCGAAGCGCCCAAGGGCGAGTTCGGCTGCTACCTGATGTCCGATGGCGCCAACAAGCCGTTCCGCGTGCACCTGCGCGCGCCGGGGTTCGCCCATCTGTCCTCGATCGACTCCATCGTGCGCGGGCACATGCTCGCCGACGTGGTGGCCATGATCGGCACCTACGACCTGGTGTTCGGCGAGGTGGACCGGTAATGGCAAGCGCATGCACGATGCCTGACACCCGCCGGCTGCTGCCGGCGCTGCAGGTTCTGGTTTTCCACGATTTGGTATTCGCTGAGGTCGGCCGATGAAGGCGACAGGTAATTTCGAGGCGGCGCGCGACGTCGACCCGATGGTGGTGTTGAGCGACAAGACGCGCGCGCATATCGATCACTGGCTGGCCAAGTTCCCGCCGGATCGCAAGCGCTCGGCCGTGTTGCAGGGCCTGCATGCGGCACAGGAACAGAACCAGGGCTGGCTGACCGACGAACTGATCGCCGGCGTTGCCAAGTACCTGGATCTGCCGCCGGTGTGGGCCTATGAGGTCGCCAGCTTCTACTCGATGTTCGAGACCGAGAAGGTCGGCCGCCACAACGTCGCCTTCTGCACCAACATCAGCTGCTGGTTGAACGGCGCCGAAGACCTGGTCGCGCATGCCGAGAAGAAGCTCGGCTGCAAGACCGGCCAGTCCACGGCCGATGGCCGCGTCTACCTCAAGCGCGAAGAAGAATGCCTGGCCGGTTGCGCCGGTGCGCCGATGATGGTCATCAATGGCCATTACCACGAGCGCCTGACCGTCGAGAAAGTCGACGAGCTGCTGGACGGGTTGGAGTAAGACATGGCACATCATCACGCACCCAAGGGTCCGGTCGGTCCTGCACCGCTTCCGCACCAGGTGGTTTACACCACGCTGCACTACGACACCCCGTGGTCGTACGAAAGCTACCTCAAGACCGGTGGCTACGCCGCCCTGCGCAAGATCATCGAAGAGAAGATCTCGCCGGAACAGGTCATCGAGATGGTCAAGCAGTCCAACCTGCGCGGCCGCGGTGGCGCCGGCTTCCCGACCGGCCTGAAGTGGTCCTTCATGCCCAAGGGCACCATGCAGAAGTACATCCTCTGCAACTCGGATGAATCCGAGCCGGGCACCTGCAAGGACCGCGACATCCTGCGCTACAACCCGCATTCGGTCGTGGAAGGCATGGCAATCGCCTGCTACGCCACCGGCAGCACCGTGGGCTACAACTACCTGCGCGGTGAGTTCCACCACGAGCCCTTCGAGAACTTCGAGCAGGCCCTGGCCGACGCGTACGCCAACGGCTGGCTGGGCAAGAACATTCTCGGCAGCGGCGTGGACATCGACATCTACGGTGCGCTGGGCGCCGGCGCCTACATCTGCGGCGAAGAAACCGCGCTGATGGAGTCGCTGGAAGGCAAGAAGGGCCAGCCGCGCTACAAGCCGCCGTTCCCGGCCAATTTCGGCCTGTACGGCAAGCCGTCGACGATCAACAACACCGAGACCTATGCTTCCGTGCCGGCGATCATCCGCAACGGCCCGGAATGGTTCCAGAGCCTGAGCCTGACCAAGAACGGCGGTCCGAAGATCTTCTCGGTCTCCGGCTGCGTGCAGAAGGGCGGCAATTTCGAAGTGCCGCTCGGCACCACCTTCGACGAACTGCTGGAGATGGCCGGCGGCCTCAAGCCGGGCCGTACCCTGAAGGGCGCGGTTCCGGGTGGTGTGTCGATGCCGGTGCTGAAGGCCGAGGAGCTCAAGGGCCTGCAGATGGACTACGACACCCTGCGTGCCCTGGGCACCGGTCTGGGGTCGGGCGCCATCGTGGTGCTCGACGACAGCGTCTGCTGCGTCAAGTTCGCCTGCCGCATCTCGCAGTTCTTCCACAAGGAATCCTGTGGCCAGTGCACCCCGTGCCGTGAAGGTACCGGCTGGATGCACCGCGTCCTGGAGCGCATCGTTGCCGGCAAGGCCACGATGGAAGACCTGCACCAGTTGAAGGCAGTGGCCGGCCAGATCGAAGGCCACACCATCTGCGCGTTCGGTGAAGCGGCGGCATGGCCCATCCAGGGCTTCCTGCGCCAGTTCTGGGACGAATTCGAGTACTACATCGTCAACGGTCATTCGATGGTTGACGGCAAGAAGGTGGAGGCAGCCGCTGCATGAGCGCGCAACCCAACAATCCTGGTGGCACCCCGGCGATCGTGCCGGAAGGGCATGTGACCGTCGAAATCGACGGCCAGTCCCTGGTCGTGCCCAAGGGCTCGATGATCATCCAGGCCGCCGACAAGGCCGGCATTCCGATCCCGCGCTTCTGCTACCACGAGAAGCTGCCGATCGCGGCCAACTGCCGCATGTGCCTGGTCGACGTCGAGAAATCGCCGAAGCCGGCACCGGCCTGCGCCACGCCGGTCATGGATGGCATGAAGGTCGCCACCCGCAGTGAAAAGGCGCTGAAGTTCCAGCGCTCGGTGATGGAATTCCTGCTGATCAACCACCCGCTGGACTGCCCGATCTGCGATCAGGGCGGCGAGTGCGAACTGCAGGACGTCTCGCTCGGCTATGGCCGTTCGGTCAGCCGCTTCAACGAGCGCAAGCGCGTGGTGGCCGACGAGGACATGGGCCCGCTGGTCGCCACCGAAATGACCCGCTGCATCCAGTGCACCCGCTGCGTCCGCTTCACCGCCGACGTTGCCGGTACCTATGAACTGGGTGGCATGTACCGCGGTGAGAACCTGCAGATCGGTACCTACGACGGCAAGCCGCTGACCACCGAGCTGTCCGGCAACGTCGTCGACGTCTGCCCGGTCGGCGCGCTGACCAACAAGGTGTTCCAGTTCCGCGCCCGCCCGTGGGAACTGACCGCGCGCGAATCGCTGGGCTACCACGACGCGATGGGCTCGAACCTGTTCCTGCACGTGCGTCGCGGCGAAGTGCTGCGTGCGGTGCCGCGCGACAACGAGTCGGTCAACGAATGCTGGCTGTCCGATCGCGACCGCTATTCGCACCAGGGCCTGTATAGCGACGACCGTGCGGTCAAGCCGCTGCGCAAGGTCAATGGCGAGTGGAAGGAAGTGAGCTGGGCCGAAGGCCTGGCCGCTGCCAAGGACATCTTCGCCGCCCACCAGGGCGACGATCTCGGCGTGCTGGTGCACCCGTCGGCCTCGAACGAGGAGGGCGCACTGCTGGCCCGTCTCGCCAGCGGCCTGGGCACCACCAACATCGACCACCGCATCAACAACCGCGACTTCTCCGACGCCGCCACCGCCGAAATCTTCGGCCTGCCGCTGGCCGAGATCGAAGCCGCCGACAGCATCGTGGTTCTGGGCAGCAACATCCGCCACGAACTGCCGCTGCTGCACGCCCGTCTGCGCAAGGCGCAGACCACGCGCAACGCGAAGATCCACGCGATCAACCCGGTGGATTTCGATTTCGCCTTCAAGCTGGCCGGCAAGCAGATCGTGGCCCCGTCGAAGTTCGTCGATGCCCTGGGCAACGCCGAGCTGCGCCAGGCCGTGACCGGCAACGCCGTGCTGATCGTCGGTGGCATCGCCGAAAACCACCCGCAGGCCGCCGCCATCCGCGCTGCCGCGCGTGATTTCGCTGCCGCCACCGGTGCCAAGCTGTGCCGTATCCCGCAGGGCGCCAATGCCGTCGGCCTGACCCGCGCCGGCGTGCTGCCGGCCGGCAAGGACGTCAATGCCATGCTGGCCCAGCCGCGCAAGGCATACGCCCTGTACGGCATCGAGCCGGGCCTGGACTTCGCCGACGCCGCCGCTGCCCGCAAGGCACTGGCCGGTGCCCAGGTGGTGGCCTTCAGCCAGTTCGCCTGCGCCTCGACCCGCGATGTGGCCGACGTGATCCTGCCGATCGGCGCGCTGCCGGAAGTGGACGCCACTCTGACCAACCTCGACGGTCGCGAGCAGACGGCCCGTGCCGGCGGCAAGCTGCCGGGCGAGGCGCGTGAAGGCTGGCGCGTGCTGCGTGCGCTGGGCGGCGAGCTGTCGCTGGCCGGTTTCGAGTTCATCGACCTGGCCGGCCTGCGCGCCAGCCTGGCCCCGGTCAGCGTTGCGGTTGCTTCGTCTGCCGCCGCACCGGTCGCTGTCGACGGCCTGGAAGTGGCCTCGACCGCCGCGATCTACCGCACCGATGCGGTGGTCCGTCGCGCCCAGGCGCTGCAGTCGCACCCGCTCAACAACGCGCCGCGCATCGTGCTCAACGCCGACGACGCCGCGCGCCTGCAGCTGGTCGAAGGGCAGATGGCCAAGGTCGGCACCGATGCCGGTCGCGCCACGCTGCCGGTGGTTGTCGACGCCCGCGTCGCCGCGGGGTCGGTCTGGATTGAATCGGGCCACGGTGCTACCGCGCCGCTGGGTGCCGCACGCGTAACGGTGGTGGCTGCATGAACGAATTGCTGTTGAACGCGGTCGACCCGCTGCACCAGTGGCTGCTGTCGCTGGGCGAGATCGGCGCGCTGGCCTGGATCATCCTGAAGATCCTGGTGATCACCATGCCGGTGATCATCTCGGTGGCCTTCTACGTGGTCTGGGAACGCAAGCTGATCGGCTGGATGCACGTCCGCCACGGCCCGATGTACGTGGGCATGGGCATCTTCCAGGCCTTCGCCGACGTCTTCAAGCTGCTGTTCAAGGAAATCATCCAGCCGGCCAGCTCGCACAAGGCCATGTTCGTGCTGGCGCCGCTGATCACCCTTGCTCCGGCCTTCGCGGCGTGGTCGGTGATTCCCTTCGATGCGAAGATCGTGCTGTCCAACGCCAACGCCGGCCTGCTGTATCTGTTGGCGATGACGTCGCTGGGCGTGTACGGCATCATCCTCGCCGGTTGGGCCTCCAACTCGAAGTACGCGTTCCTGGGTGCGATGCGCGCCTCGGCGCAGATGATCAGCTACGAAATCGCGATGGGCTTTGCCCTGGTCGGCGTGATGATCGCCTCGGGCAGCCTCAACCTGAGCAACATCGTGCTGGCCCAGGCCGGCAACTCCGGTCTGTTCGACTGGTTCCTGCTGCCGCTGTTCCCGCTGTTCGTCGTGTACTGGGTGTCCGGCGTGGCCGAAACCAACCGCGCGCCGTTCGACGTGGTGGAAGGCGAGTCGGAAATCGTCGCCGGCCACATGGTCGAGTACTCCGGCGGTGCGTTCGCGCTGTTCTTCCTGGCCGAATACGCCAACATGATCCTGATCAGCTTCCTGATCTCGATCTTCTTCCTCGGCGGCTGGCTGAGCCCGATCCAGGGCTGGGTCACCGCGGACATCTCCCCGTGGATCGACTGGATCTGGAAGGGCGGCTGGCCGTGGTTGCTGCTGAAGGTGTTCTTCTTCGCCAGCTCGTACATCTGGTTCCGTGCCAGCTTCCCGCGCTTCCGTTACGACCAGATCATGCGTCTGGGCTGGAAGGTCTTCATCCCGCTCACCATCGCGTGGATTGCTGTTACGGCTGTGATGGTGTTCTACGGCGTGATCCAGAAGGGCGTCTAAGTGATGAATCGAATTACCCATTACTTCAAAAGCCTGCTGCTCCTCGAGCTGCTCGGGGGGCTGTGGCTGACCCTGAAGTACGCGTTCAAGCCGAAGTACACCCTGATGTACCCGATGGAGAAGTTCCCGCAGTCGCCGCGTTTCCGCGGCCTGCACGCGCTGCGTCGTTACCCCAACGGCGAAGAGCGCTGCATCGCATGCAAGCTGTGCGAAGCGGTGTGCCCGGCGCTGGCGATCACCATCGACTCGGCCAAGCGCGAGGACGGCACCCGCCGTACCACCCGCTACGACATCGATCTGTTCAAGTGCATCTTCTGCGGCTTCTGTGAAGAAAGCTGCCCGGTGGACTCGATCGTCGAGACCCACATCCTCGAGTACCACTTCGAGAATCGTGGCGAGAACATCGTTACCAAGCCGCAGCTGCTGGCCATCGGTGATCGGCTTGAAGCCGAGATCGCCGAGCGTCGCGCCGCCGATGCCGCTTTCCGCTGAGGTCGAATGATGGATTGGGTAAATATCGCTTTCTGGGTCTTCTCCATCGTGGCGGGCATCTCCGCCGCGGCGGTGATCAGCGTGCGCAATCCGGTGTATGCCGTGTTGTGCCTGATCCTGACCTTCTTCTCCGTGGCCTGCATCTGGATTCTGGTGGGCGCCGAGTTCCTGGGCGTTGCCCTGGTGCTGGTGTACGTCGGCGCGGTCATGGTGCTGTTCCTGTTCGTGGTGATGATGCTGGACATCGATGCCTCCAACCTGCGTGAGGGCTGGGTGCGTTACCTGCCGATCGGGCTGGTGGTCGCGGTGACCATGCTGGTGCAGATGCTGGTGCTGATCGGCGTGAAGGGCAGGGCGGTCAATCCGTTCCCGGTCGACAACGCTGCCGCGCTGGCCGCCGACACCTCCAACATCACCTGGCTGGCCCGCAGCCTGTTCACCGAATACCTGCTGCCGTTCGAGTTCGCTGCCGTCATCCTCACCGTGGCCGTGGTCGCCGCCGTGATGCTGACCCTGCGTCGCCGCAGCGGCCTGAAGACCCAGAACCCGTCCCTGCAGACGATGGTGAAGGGCAGCGACCGCCTGCGCATCGTCAAGATGGACGCGGAGAAGCCGCTGGTGCACACCGTTACCAAGCCGTCGAGCGACGAGGAGGCCAAGCCATGATTACCCTCGGCCATATTCTGGCGCTGGGCGCGCTGCTGTTCTGCATCAGCCTCGCCGGCATCTTCCTCAACCGCAAGAACATCATCGTGCTGCTGATGTCGGTCGAGCTGATGCTGCTGTCGGTCAACATCAATTTCGTCGGGTTCTCGCGGGAACTGGGTGATACGGCCGGACAGCTGTTCGTCTTCTTCATCCTGACCGTGGCCGCGGCCGAGGCCGCCATCGGCCTCGCGATCCTGGTAACCCTGTTCCGTAACCGCCGCACCATCAATGTCGGCGAAGTCGATTCGCTGAAGGGCTGATCCGTAGATGGAAATCACTCTCTCCAAGAGTCTGTTGATCGCAGTGGTGCTTGCACCGCTGTTCGGCAGCATCATCGCTGGCCTGTTCGGTCGCCAGGTGGGTCGCGCTGGCGCGCAGGCGGTCACGATCCTCGGCGTCGCAGTGAGCTGCGTCCTTTCCAGCTATGTCCTGTACATGCTGCTGTGGGGCGGTGCCCAGCCGTACAACGAAAACGTCTACACGTTCTTCGAAGTGGGCCGCTACTCCGCGCATGTCGGTTTCATGATCGACAAGCTGACCGCGATGATGATGGTCGTGGTGACCTTCGTGTCGTTCCTGGTGCACGTGTACACCATCGGCTACATGCAGGACGATCCGGGCTACCAGCGGTTCTTCAGCTACATCTCGCTGTTCACCTTCTCGATGCTCACCCTGGTGATGAGCAACAACTTCCTGCAGCTGTTCTTTGGCTGGGAAGCGGTGGGCCTGGTGTCGTACCTGCTGATCGGCTTCTGGTTCAAGCGCCCGACCGCGATCTTCGCCAACATGAAGGCGTTCCTGGTCAACCGCGTGGGCGACTTCGGCTTCATCCTCGGCATCGCCGGTGTGATGTGGGTGTTCGGCACCCTGGACTACGCCACCGTGTTCGCCAATGCGCCGGTGCTGGCGCAGCCTGAGATGGCGTTGCAGGTCTGGTCGGGTTCGATCAGCCTGTTCGGCCAGAGCTACCAGCTGATGAGCGAGCCGGTCATCTGGTCGATCGCCACCATCATCTGCATCTGCCTGTTCATCGGTGCGATGGGCAAGTCCGCCCAGGTGCCGCTGCACGTCTGGCTGCCGGACTCGATGGAAGGCCCGACCCCGATCTCGGCACTGATCCACGCCGCGACGATGGTCACCGCGGGCATCTTCATGGTCACCCGCATGTCGCCGCTGTTCGAGCTGTCGCAGACGGCGCTGAACTTCGTGCTGTTCATCGGCGCCACCACCGCGTTCTTCACCGGCCTGATCGGCATCGTGCAGAACGACATCAAGCGCGTCGTCGCGTACTCCACGCTGTCCCAGCTGGGCTACATGACCGTGGCGCTTGGCGTGTCGGCCTACTCGGCGGCCGTGTTCCACCTGATGACCCACGCCTTCTTCAAGGCGCTGCTGTTCCTCGGCGCGGGCTCGGTGATCATCGCCATGCACCACGAGCAGGACATGCGCAAGATGGGCGGCCTGCGCAAGTACATGCCGATCACCTTCGTGACCATGTGGATCGGCACGCTGGCCCTGGTCGGCACGCCGTTCTTCTCCGGCTTCTACTCCAAGGACACCATCATCGAGGCCGCGCAGCACCATGCGCACGTCTCCTCGAGCTGGGTGGCGACCTACGGCTACTGGGCGGTGCTGGGTGGCGTGATCGTCACCAGCTTCTACAGCTTCCGTCTGCTGTTCCTGACCTTCCACGGCAAGGAACGCTTCCGCGACGCGCATGACGACCACGGCCACGGCCATGACGATCATCACGCGGCCCATGACGACCATCATCATGCCGCCGACGCGCACCATGACGACCACGGTCATGGCCACGGTCCGCACGAGCCGCACGAGACCCCGTGGGTGGTCACGCTGCCGCTGATCCTGCTGGCGATCCCCTCGATCGTGATCGGCTTCTTCAGCATCGGTCCGATGCTGTACGGCACCGACTGGGCCGGCCACCACGCCGAGCACGCGGTTCCGGGGCAGGTGCATTCGTTCTTCACCGGCATCGTCGACTTCTACAATCCGGCGCGCGACACCATCGGTGCGCTGGCCGAAGAGTTCCACGGTCCGGTCGCCTTTGCGCTGCACGGCATGATGGCGCCTGCGTTCTTCCTGACCGTGGCCGGTTTCCTGCTGGCGGTGCTGTTCTACCTGTGGAAGCCGGAGCTGGCGGGCAAGGCCCGCAAGACCTTCGCGCCGCTGGTGTCGGTGCTGGAGAACAAGTACGGTTTCGACAAGCTCTGGATCGGCGGTTTCGCCGGTGGCGGCATCAAGCTGGGCAAGGTTTCGCGCGCGATCGACACGAATGTGGTCGATGGTGTGGTGGTCAACGGTTCGGCGCGCCTGATCGATCTGGCGGCCAACCTGCTGCGTCGCACCCAATCCGGTTTCCTCTATCACTACGCCTTCGCGATGATCATCGGCCTGATTGCCCTCCTGGGCGTCCTGATGCATTACCTGCGTTGATGACCTGTACGGAATAAGAAGACGTGTCGAACTGGCCCCTACTCAGTGTTCTCATCTGGCTGCCGATCATCGGCGGTGCCTTGATCCTTGCCATCCGTGACGCCCAAACCGCCCGCTGGGCGTCCCTGGGCGTGGCGGTGCTGACCTTCGTGGCCAGCCTGTCGCTGCTCAGCGGCTACGACGTGGCCAACGACGCGCTGCAGTTCGTCGAGACCCGCGCCTGGATCCCGTCCTACGACATCGGCTACAACCTTGGCGTCGATGGCATCGCGATCGCGCTGATCCTGTTGACCACGCTGGTCTCGGTCCTGGCCCTGATCGGCGCCTGGAGCGCGATCGACAAGCGCGTCAACCAGTACGTGGCCGCCTTCCTGATCCTGGAAGGCGTCACGGTCGGCATCTTCGCCGCGACCGACGCGATGCTGTTCTACGTGTTCTTCGAAGCGATGCTGATCCCGATGTTCCTGATCATCGGCGTCTGGGGCGGCCCGCGTCGCATCTACGCGGCGATGAAGTTCTTCCTGTACACCTTCCTCGGCTCGGTGCTGATGCTGGTGGCGCTGATCTACCTGTACCTGAAGGGGGGCAGCTTCCAGCTGGCCGACCTGTACCAGCTGCAGCTGTCGGCCGCCGAGCAGACCTGGATCTTCTTCGCCTTCCTGATCGCCTTCGCGGTCAAGGTGCCGATGTTCCCGGTGCACACCTGGCTGCCGGACGCGCACGTGGAAGCGCCGACCGCCGGTTCGGTGATCCTGGCCGCCATCGCACTGAAGATCGGCGGTTACGGTTTCCTGCGCTTCAACCTGCCGATCGTCCCGGACGCGTCGCAGGAATGGGCGTGGCTGGTCATCGCCCTGTCGCTGATCGCCGTGATCTACGTCGGCCTGGTCGCCCTGGTGCAGGACGACATGAAGAAGCTGATCGCCTATTCGTCGATCGCGCACATGGGCTTTGTCACCCTGGGCACCTTCATCGCCCTGTGGCTGGTGCGTGACGCCGGCAACCCGGACGCCGCGCGTCTGGGCCTGCAGGGCGCGATGGTGCAGATGATCTCGCACGGTTTCGTGTCGGGTGCGATGTTCTCCTGCGTCGGTGTCCTGTACGACCGCATGCACAGCCGCCGCATCGCCGATTACGGCGGCGTGGTCAACGTGATGCCGTGGTTCGCCACCTTTGCCATGCTGTTCTTCATGGCCAATGCGGGCCTGCCGGGTACCAGCGGTTTCGTCGGCGAGTTCATGATCATCATGGCCAGTTTCCAGCGCAATCCGTGGCTGGCACTGGGCGCGGCCACCACGTTGGTGATCACCGCGGCCTATACGCTGTGGCTGTACAAGCGCGTGTTCTTCGGTGAAGTGGCCAATGCCCATGTCGCCGAACTGAAGGACATCAACGGTCGCGAGTGGCTGGTGCTGGGTGTGTTTGCCGTGGGCACCCTTGCCCTGGGCCTGTACCCCAAGCCGCTGACCGACCTGATGGAGCCCTCGATCGCGAAGCTGGCGATGCAGATCGCATCCAGCAAGCTGCTGTAATCGGGCCGTCGAGAGTATTGATTCCAGGATTTGATGATGACCACCTCGCCGCTGTTGCCACTGACCGCCGCCGACCTGCCGCCGCTCGCTCCCGAGCTGGTGCTGATTGGTAGCGCCTTCACCTTGTTGATCCTGGATCTGTTCATCAGCGAAAAGAACAAGATCTGGACCCACCTGTTCTCGGTTGCCGCGCTGGGCGTGGTGCTGTTCATGCTGGCCACCGGTGTGGGCGGGCAGGGCGAGGTGTTCCACGGCATGTTCGTCCGCGACACCGCGGCCGACGTGATGAAGACCGTGATCGTGCTCTGCAGTGGCCTGACCCTGGTCTACGGCTGGAGCTACCTGCGCGAGCGCAAGCTGTTCCAGGGCGAGATTCCGGTGCTGATCCTGTTCGGCACGGCCGGCATGATGATCCTGGTCTCGGCCGGCAGCCTGCTGATGGTCTACCTCGGCCTGGAACTGCTGGCGCTGTGTTCCTACGCGCTGGTGGCCAGCAACCGTGAGAACGGCCTGGCCTCCGAAGCGGCGATGAAGTACATCGTGCTCGGTTCGCTGGCATCGGGCCTGCTGCTGTACGGCATGTCGCTGATCTACGGCGCCACCGGCTCGCTGCACCTGGACGTGATCCACGCGGCGATTCCGCACTCGGAAGAGAAGATGCTGCTGCTGACCGGCGCGGTGTTCATGATCGCCGGTGTGGCCTTCAAGCTGGGTGCCGCTCCGTTCCACATGTGGCTGCCCGACGTGTACCAGGGCGCACCGGCCCCGGTCGCGCTGTTCATCAGCTCGGCACCGAAGCTGGCCGCGTTCGGCATGGCCTACCGCCTGCTGGAAGTGGGCGTGGGCCCGCTGTCGGACGAGTGGAAGTACCTGATCGGTGGCCTGGCCGCGCTGTCGCTGGTGGTGGGCAACCTGATGGCGATCGCCCAGACCAACCTCAAGCGCATGCTGGCGTACTCGACCGTCTCGCACATCGGCTTCCTGCTGCTGGGCATTGCCGGCGGTGGCGAGCAGGGGTATGCAGCGGCACTGTTCTACGCCCTGAGCTACGCGATCATGTCGACCGCCGGCTTCGGCGCGATCATCGCGCTGTCGCGCAGCGGCTTCGAGGCCGAGAACATCAATGACTTCAAGGGTCTGAACGCCCGCAACCCGTGGATGGCCGGCCTGGTGCTGTGCATCATGGCGTCGATGGCCGGCATTCCGCCGTTCCTGGGCTTCTGGACCAAGCTGGCCGTCCTCGGCGCAGCGATCAACGGCGGCATGCTGTGGCTGGCGATCCTGGGCGTGCTGTGCGCGGTGGTGGGCTGCTTCTACTACCTGCGCGTCATCAAGGTCATGTACTTCGATGAGCCGGTGGGCGAGCCGCTGCCGGCCAACAACGACCGCGTGCTGGGCGTGGTGCTGGGCGTGAACGCCCTGGCGCTGCTGGCCCTGGGCCTGGCCTGGAACCCGATCATGGTGTGGTGCCAGCAGGCATTTGCACATCTTGCGTAAAAAACGATACAAAACTGCGCAATTAGTGTAATATTCGTTTCCTGAGTTGTTGATGCAGCGGTTTCGCCAGAACATCGTTGCGGTAGGTTCCCACCCCGGTGGGTCCACCAACTCTTCCGCTACTGCTGCGGGGTGGAGCAGTCTGGCAGCTCGTCGGGCTCATAACCCGAAGGTCGCAGGTTCAAATCCTGCCCCCGCTACCATATCGACCCGGTGAAAGCCGGGTGGTGGACGAACCAGGCGATCCCGGCAACGGGGTCGCCTTTTTCGTTGCAGGGACCGGCAACGGTTTCGCGGTGTTTCAAAGGGGTTGCGCGGGAGTGAAAACTCCCTTACAATTCCGCTTCTGCTGCGGGGTGGAGCAGTCTGGCAGCTCGTCGGGCTCATAACCCGAAGGTCGCAGGTTCAAATCCTGCCCCCGCTACCACAGAAAATCTGCAGTGCAGATGCAGTAGACGAAAAGGCGATTCCGGCAACGGGGTCGCTTTTTTCGTTGTGGGGTGGCGCAGGGCAGGTGCGCGGGGTGTTCAGCTTCCGCAATAGCCGTCTCGCACAGCGCCCAAGCCATTGCACCAGCGCGGTGCAGCGGCTATCATCAGCGGCTTAGCGGACTGTCCATGCGCATCCTATCAACGGACGTGAATGCGGCCCGCTACCGGCTTCCAGGAACGGCACCCTGTAACCAGGTCGCCGTGACCCCCCGGAAGGCTGGGCTCGCAGGAATACACGCCGCGTGTGTTCCCGCTACCGGAATCCAGCATGACCGGAGTTGTACCGGACAAGGGGCCCAGCGGGCCCTTTGTTGTTTCCGGAATGTGGCCAGTGGTGTTGGGCCAGCGCAACTGGCCACGCCAGTATCTCTTTCAACGAATCAAGGCAGACTGTGAGCGACAAGGCAACCGAAATCGCGAATCTGCTCGCCCCCACCGTTCAGTCGCTGGGTCTCGAGCTGCTGGGCGTGGAATATCTGACTGCCCCGGGCGGTGCGACCCTGCGCCTGTACATCGACGTGCCGCTGGCCGAACAGCCCGAGCGCATCGTCAACATCGACGACTGCGAGCGCGTGAGCCGCGAAGTGTCCGCGCAGCTGGACGTGGAAGACCCGATCAGCGCCAATTACACGCTGGAAGTGTCCTCGCCGGGCGTGGACCGTCCGTTGTTCACGGGTGAGCAGTTCGAACGCGCCCTCGGCGAATCCGCCAAGGTGACGCTGAAGCTGCCGCAGGATGGCCGTCGCCGCCTGCAGGGCGAGATTCTCGCCGTGGATCTGGAACAGGGTACGGTCACCTTCAAGGTCGACAATGCCCCGTTCACCGCCGATGTCGAGAATATCGACAAGGCACGCATCATGCCGGACTGGGCCGCTCTCGGCCTGGCTCCGACCAAACCGACTGGCCCGGCACCCAAGCAGGGTGGCAAGGCGAACAAGAAACCATCCAACGAGCCGGCGGCCAAGAAGCCGCGCGCGGAGTGAGCCAATGAGCAAGGAACTTTTGCTGGTAGTGGATGCGGTCGCCAATGAAAAGGGCGTTCCGCGTGAAGTGATCTTCGAGGCCATCGAGGCTGCACTGGCGTCGGCCGCGAAGAAGCGTTATCCGGACCAGGAAGTGCTGGCCCGTGTGTCGATCGACCACAAGGACGGCAACTACGAAACCTTCCGCCGCTGGGAAGTGGTGGCCGACGATGTGGTGATGGAATCCCCGGATCGCCAGATCCGTCTGATGGATGCCATCGACGAAGCCGACGGCGTTGAAGTGGGCGACTACATCGAAGAGCAGATCGAAAACCCGGACTTCGGCCGTATCGCCGCACAGGCCGCCAAGCAGGTGATCGTCCAGCGCGTGCGCGAAGCCGAACGCCAGCAGGTTGTCGATGCGTGGAAGGACCGCGTTGGCGAGCTGGTCACCGGTGTGGTCAAGCGCGCCGAGCGCGGCAACATCTATGTGGACCTGGGCGGCAACGCCGAGGCCTTCATTCCGAAGGACAAGGGCATTCCGCGCGACGTGCTGCGCGCTGGCGACCGCGTGCGCGGTTACCTGGCCGAAGTCCGTTCGGAACCGCGTGGCCCGCAGCTGTTCATCAGCCGCGCCGCGCCGGAATTCATGATCGAACTGTTCAAGCTCGAAGTGCCGGAAGTCGGCCAGGGCCTGGTCGAGATCAAGGCCTGTGCACGCGATCCGGGTGACCGCGCCAAGATCGCCGTGCTCGCCCACGACGCGCGCACCGATCCGATCGGCGCCTGCATCGGCATGCGCGGTTCGCGCGTGCAGGCCGTGTCCAACGAGCTCAACGGTGAGCGCGTGGACATCGTGCTGTGGAACGACAACCCCGCCAACTTCGTCATCAACGCGATGGCCCCGGCGGAAGTGCAGTCGATCATCGTCGATGAAGAAAAGCATTCGATGGACCTGGCCGTGGCGGAAGAGCGCCTGGCCCAGGCGATCGGCAAGGGCGGCCAGAACGTGCGCCTCGCCAGCCGCCTGACCGGTTGGCAGCTCAATGTGATGACCCAGGACCAGGTGACCGCCAAGTCCGAGGCAGAGCAGGGCGTTGCCCGCCAGCTGTTCATGGACAAGCTGGAAGTGGATGAAGAAATCGCCGCCATCCTGGTGACCGAAGGCTTCAACACCGTGGAAGAAATCGCCTACGTCCCGGTCGGCGAACTGCTGGCCGTGGAAGGCTTCGACGAAGACATCGTCGAAGAGCTGCGTGCCCGTGCCCGCGATGCGCTGCTCAACGAAGCGCTGGCGGTGGAAGAGGGTCTGGAAGACGGTTCGCCGTCCGAAGACCTGCTCGCCCTGGAAGGCATGGACGAGGCAACTGCCTACGCCCTGGCCGGTCATGGCGTGCGAACCAGTGAGGACCTGTCGGACCTGGCCGCCGACGAGATCCTCGAGTTCGGTATCGAGGACCTGGACCAGGAGCGCGCCGCCGCTCTGATCCTGGCCGCCCGAGCCGAGGAGATCGCCCGCTTGGAGCGCGGCGAATGAGCCAGCGATGAACAGTGCCCTGACCCGATCAGGGCTTAGACTCCGCGCTGCCTTCGCACGTTTCGAGGGAGCGCCAACCAGATCATAGGATCCGAATGTCGCAGCAAACCACCATCCGCAAGCTTGCCGAACTGGTCAACACTCCGGTCGATAAACTGCTCGTACAGCTTGCCGAAGCCGGCATGAAGTTCAGCGGTCCCGACCAGGTCGTGACCAGCACCGAGAAGGTGAAGCTCCTGGGCTTCCTTCGTCGTTCGCACGGCAAGACCGAGCAGCCCGTCGAGAGCACCGACGAGGCCGCCAAGAAGATCACCCTCAACCGTCGCAAGTTGCAGGAAGTGACCGTCAGCGCCGGCCGCAGCAAGACCACCGTCAATGTTGAAGTGCGCCAGAAGCGCACCTACACCAAGGACAGCAGTGGCAAGGCGATGACGCCGGATGAGGAGCGCGCCGACATCCTGCGCAAGCTGGAGGAATCCCGCCAGCGCAATCTGGACGAGCAGCGCGCACTGGCCGAGAAGGACCGTGCGCGCGACGAAGAAATCGCCCGCAAGCGTCAGGAAGAAATCGACGCCAAGGAACGTGCCGAAGCCGAGCGCAAGGCGGCCGAAGCCGCTGCCGAAGCGGCCAAGAACGCACCGCCCGCACCGGCCCCGGTTGCAGCCAAGCCTGCCGCTGCCGATGCGCCGGCCCGTGGCCCGCGTCCGTCCGCGCCGTCGGCGGCACGTCCGGCACCGCGTGCGGACGACCGCAACTCGAACAACAACAATCGCCCGGGCGCCAAGCGCGACGACGATGGCGGCAACCGCTTTGCCGGTCAGCTGCATCTGTCGGCCGCCGATCGTGCCCGCCGCGGCAACAACAGCAACTCGCGCGGTCGTCCGACCGGGCGCGTGCAGCACGGTGGCCGTCGCGACAGCAACCAGTCGCGCAGCGGCGGTGGTGCACATGGTTTCGAACGTCCGGTCGCTCCGATCGTGCGTGACGTCACCATCGGCGACACCATCACCGTGGCCGATCTGGCCCAGAAGCTGGCCGTCAAGGGCGGCGATGTGGTCAAGGCGCTGTTCAAGATGGGCGTCATGGCGACCATCACCCAGACCATCGACCACGACACCGCCGCGCTGGTGACCGAAGAACTCGGCCACAACGTGATCCGTGCCAACACCAATGACGCCGAAGACGCGCTGCTGGCGCTGGCCGGTGGCAACCAGGGCGAGCCGGTGGCACGTCCGCCGGTGGTCACCATCATGGGCCACGTCGACCACGGCAAGACCTCGCTGCTGGATTACATCCGCCGCACCAAGGTCGCCACGGGCGAAGCCGGTGGCATCACCCAGCACATCGGTGCGTACCACGTTGAAACGCCGAAGGGCGTGATCAGCTTCCTGGATACCCCGGGCCACGCGGCGTTTACGTCCATGCGTGCCCGCGGTGCCAAGCTGACCGACATCGTGGTGCTGGTGGTGGCCGCCGACGACGGCGTCATGCCGCAGACCAAGGAAGCCATCCAGCACGCCCGTTCGGCGGGTGTGCCGCTGATCGTGGCGATCAACAAGATCGACAAGTCCGGCGCCGATCCGATGCGCGTCAAGAACGAGCTGCTCACCGAGCAGGTCGTGTCCGAAGACTTCGGTGGCGACACCCAGATGGTCGAGATCTCGGCCAAGGCTGGCCTGGGCATCGACGACCTGCTCGACGCGATTTCGATCCAGGCCGAACTGCTGGAACTGAAGGCCGTGGCCGACGGCCGCGCCAGCGGCGTGGTCATCGAGTCCTCGCTGGACAAGGGCCGTGGCCCGATCGCCACCGTGCTGGTGCAGCAGGGTTCGCTGAAGAAGGGCGACTACCTGGTCTGCGGTATCCAGTACGGCCGCGTGCGCGCCCTGTTCGACGAAACCGGCAAGCAGCCGGACCAGGCCGGTCCGTCGATTCCGGTGCAGGTGCTGGGTCTGTCCGGCGTGCCGGATGCAGGCGACGACTTCGTCGTGGTCGAAGACGAGCGTCTGGCCAAGGACGTCGCGCAGCAGCGCGAGACCAAGCGCCGTGAATCGCGCCTGGTGCAGTCGGCCGGCAGCCGCATGGAAGACATCATGGCGACCCTGGGCAAGGGCGATGGCCAGCAGGTGCTGAACCTGGTGATCAAGGCCGACGTGCAGGGTTCGGTGCAGGCGCTGAGCCAGGCACTGGTGGCGCTGTCCAACGAAGACATCCGCATCAACGTGATCCACTCCGGCGTGGGCGGCATCACCGAGTCGGACGCCAACTCGGCGGTCGCTTCGAAGGCCACCGTGATCGGTTTCAACGTGCGTGCCGACGCCTCCGCGCGTCGCATCATCGAATCCAACGGCGTGGACCTGCGTTACTTCTCGATCATCTATGACGTGATCGACCAGGTGAAGCAGGTGGCTTCCGGTCTGCTCGGCGTGGAAATCCGCGAAGAGATCATCGGTATCGCCCAGGTGCGCGACGTGTTCCGCAGCTCCAAGTTCGGTGCGGTGGCCGGTTGTATGGTCATCGAAGGCACGGTCAAGCGCAGCAAGCCGATCCGCGTCCTGCGCGACAGCGTGGTGGTGTTCGAAGGCGAGCTGGAATCGCTGCGTCGCTTCAAGGAGAACGTCGAGGAAGTCCGCAACGGTACCGAATGCGGTATCGGCGTGAAGGCTTACAACGACGTCAAGCCGGGCGACCAGATCGAGTGCTTCGAACGTATCGAAGTGCCGCGCACCCTGTAACAGGGAACAGCAGGGCCCGACCATCGGTCGGGCCCTGCCAACATTCCGGGTAGCGACCGTGGGTCGTGACCTGCTTATCCGAACATTGAAGAGTGTCTCGTGCCAAAAACCTTCCATCGAACCGACCGTGTTTCCGCCCAGATCCGCCGTGAGCTGGGTACGCTCGTGCACAATCTGGTGCGTGTGCACGGCTTGCCCTCGGTGAGCGTTTCCGACGTCGAAATCACCCGTGACATGGCGCACGCCAAGATCTTCGTCACCGCGCTTATGCCCGAGCGTTCGGCAGAGGCGATGAAGGGCCTGAAGGAGTTGGCCTGGGAGCTGCGCATGGATCTGGCCAAGGCCATGAAGCTGCGCCACGTCCCCGAGCTGCACTTCCACTACGACGATTCGGTGGATCGCGGCGAGCGCATCGACAACATCCTGCGCGACCTGCCCGACACGCTTGCGGCCGAGAAGAGCCGCGACGTTGACGGCGACGACGCTGACGACACCGACGACACCGACGACACCAAGTAACGTAGCGCCGGGCTCTGCCGCGCTGTGATCAGCGGGCGACCGTGCAGTGAACGCATCGCCATGCGCGGGCACATCGCCGCGCAGCCCGGAGGTGCCGCCTTGCATTTTCGCCACGTGGCGGCCGAGTCGGCCGCAGGAATACCATCGTTCCCATGACCCGAATTACCTTCCGTCGCCTGGATGGCCTCCTGCTGCTCGACAAGCCGGGTGGCATGAGTTCCAACGCGGCGCTGCAGATCGCACGACGCCTGTTCCGTGCCGAGAAGGGCGGCCATACCGGCAGCCTGGATCCACTGGCCACCGGCCTGCTGCCGCTGTGCTTCGGTGAAGCCACCAAGATCGCCGGGCTGCTGCTGGGCTCGGCCAAGGCGTATGACGCCGAAGTCGTGCTGGGCCAGACCACCGACACCGACGATGCCGACGGCACCGTGCTGCGCGAGCGTCCGGTACCGCCCATCAGCGCCGAGACGCTGGAAGCGGCGCTGGCGCCGCTGCGTGGACGCATCCGCCAGCGCGCCCCGATCTACTCCGCGCTCAAGCAGGGCGGTGAGCCGCTGTATGTGAAGGCGCGCCGCGGCGATGCGATCGAGGCGCCCGAGCGCGAGGTCGAGGTGCATGCCATCGAGGTGCTGGCGCAGCAGCCGACCCGCTTGACCCTGCGCGTGACCTGCGGCTCGGGGACCTATATCCGCAGCCTGGCCCGCGACCTGGGCGAAACCCTGGGGTGCGGCGCGCATATCGCCGGCCTGCGCCGCCTGTGGGTGGACCCGTTCCGGGATGCCCCGATGGTGACCCTGGATACGCTGCGGGCGATGGCCGCCCAAGGCGATGAAGCCGGCATGGAGCGCCTGCTGCTGCCGCTGGCCGACGGCCTGGCGCACTACCCGCGGGTGACCCTGGATGCTGAACAGGCGGCCCGGTTCTGCGTGGGCCAGCGCCAGCGTGGCGAGGGCTGGCCGGCGGGGCTGGTGGTCGTGTACGGCCCGGAGGACGCCATTCAGGGTCTGGGGCAGGTCGACGACAGCGGGCTGCTGGCCTCCCAGCGCCGTTTCAACCTCTGACCGCTGGTCCGGCAACACCCCCCTGGTCCTTGTCCCGGACGGCCGCGACCGTTACAATTTCGCGGCCTTTTCAGGCTTCCCGCCTTGTGCGGGTTCATCCTTTCGTTCACGGCGAGTCACGCGGTACGTCAATGGGACGTTTCTGCGGGCCACGCATCCAAGAGAAAATAAAATGTCGATCGACACCCAGAAGGTCATTGAAGACAACAAGCGCAGCTCGGCTGACACCGGCTCCCCGGAAGTCCAGGTTGCACTGCTGACCGCCCGCATCGAACTGCTGACCGGCCACTTCAAGACCCACAAGAAGGATCACCACAGCCGTCGTGGTCTGCTGCAGATGGTCAACCGTCGCCGCAGCCTGCTCGACTACCTGAAGAAGAAAGATGGCGTGCGTTACAAGGCCCTGATCGAAAAGCTCGGCCTGCGTCGCTAAGCAGGAATCCCGACCGCGGCGCAGGAATGCGCCGCGGTTTTGTTTTGGTAGTACCGCATCAAACGCCTGGACCGGACCACCGGTCACCCGTCGGCGGCAAGGGTCGCCCGCGGTCCATTCGAAGAAAGCATCATCCCAAGGACATCCCCCGTGGCAAAAATCACCAAAACCTTCCAGTACGGCAAGCACACCGTCACGCTTGAAACCGGCGAAATCGCCCGTCAGGCCGGTGGCGCCGTCATCGTCAAGTTCGACGACACCGTGCTGCTGGTCTCCGCCGTGGCTGCCAAGAGCGCGCGTGAGGGCCAGGACTTCTTCCCGCTGACCTGTGACTATCAGGAGAAGTTCTACGCCGGTGGCCGTATCCCGGGTGGCTTCTTCAAGCGCGAAGGCCGCGCGACCGAAAAGGAGACGCTGATTTCGCGTCTGATCGATCGCCCGATCCGTCCGCTGT
The DNA here is from genome assembly GCF_049310345.1 of Stenotrophomonas sp. GZD-301. Classification (NCBI taxonomy): domain Bacteria; kingdom Pseudomonadati; phylum Pseudomonadota; class Gammaproteobacteria; order Lysobacterales; family Lysobacteraceae; genus Stenotrophomonas; species Stenotrophomonas sp. GZD-301. The sequence continues at coordinate 25,005 of NZ_JBMOWY010000022.1, forward strand.
TCCCGGAAGACTACAAGAACGAAGTGCAGATCATCGCCACGGTGATGTCGCTGAACCCGGACATCGACGGTGACATCCCGGCGCTGATCGGTGCCTCGGCCGCGCTGTCGCTGGCCGGTACCCCGTTCAAGGGTCCGATCGCCGCTGCCAAGGTCGGTTACAAGAACGGTGAGTACATCCTCAACCCGACCGTGACCGAACTGAAGGATTCGGAGCTGGAACTGGTTGTCGCCGGTACCGCCAACGCCGTGCTGATGGTTGAATCCGAAGCCGCGCTGCTGTCCGAAGACGTGATGCTGGGCGCCGTGACCTTCGGTCACCGCGAAATGCAGAAGGTCATCAACGCCATCAACGAGCTGACCGTGGAAGCCGGCACCAAGCCGTCGACCTGGGTTGCCCCGGCCAAGAACGACGCGCTGATCAGCGCCCTGCAGGAAGCCATCGGCCCGCGTCTGGGTGAAGCCTTCCAAGTGCGCGACAAGCTGCAGCGCCGTGACGCCATCTCGGCGATCAAGAAGGACGTGACCGAGTCGCTGGCTGGCCGTGTGGCCGCCGACGGCTGGAACCCGGCCGAGCTGTCGAAGGAATTCGGCGAGCTGGAATACAGCACAATGCGCAACTCGGTGCTGGACACCAAGGTCCGCATCGACGGCCGCGCGCTGGACACCGTCCGCCCGATCGCCGTGCAGACCGGCATCCTGCCGCGTACCCACGGTTCCTCGCTGTTCACCCGCGGTGAAACGCAGGCCATCGTGACCATCACCCTGGGCACCGCCCGTGATGGCCAGGTCATCGATGCCGTGTCCGGTGAGTACAAGGACAACTTCCTGTTCCATTACAACTTCCCCCCGTACTCGGTGGGTGAGACCGGCCGCATGATGGGCCCGAAGCGTCGCGAAATCGGCCACGGCCGTCTCGCCAAGCGCGGCGTGCTGGCAGTGATGCCGTCGCTGGAAGCCTTCCCGTACACCATCCGCGTGGTCTCGGAAATCACCGAATCCAACGGCTCCTCGTCGATGGCCTCGGTCTGCGGTTCCTCGCTGGCCCTGATGGACGCCGGCGTGCCGGTGAAGTCGCCGGTCGCGGGTATCGCAATGGGTCTGGTCAAGGAAGGCGAGCGCTTCGTCGTCCTGTCCGACATCCTGGGTGACGAAGATCACCTGGGCGACATGGACTTCAAGGTCGCTGGTACCGCTGAGGGCATCTCTGCCCTGCAGATGGACATCAAGATCGAAGGCATCACCGAAGAGATCATGAAGCAGGCACTGCAGCAGGCCAAGGCTGGCCGTCTGCACATCCTGGGCGAAATGGCCCACGGCCTGACCGCACCGCGTCAGGAGCTGTCGGACTACGCGCCGCGTCTGCTGACCATCAAGATCCACCCGGACAAGATCCGCGAAGTGATCGGCAAGGGTGGTTCCACCATCCAGGCCATCACCAAGGAAACCGGCACCCAGATCGACATCCAGGACGACGGCACCATCGTCATCGCCTCGGTGAACGCGATCGCGGCGCAGGCTGCCAAGTCGCGCATCGAGCAGATCACCTCGGACGTCGAGCCGGGCCGCATCTACGAAGGCAAGGTCGCCAAGATCATGGACTTCGGTGCGTTCGTCACCATCCTGCCGGGCAAGGACGGCCTGGTCCACGTGTCGCAGATTTCCAGCGAGCGCGTCGAGAAGGTCGGCGACAAGCTGAAGGAAGGCGATGTGGTCAAGGTCAAGGTGCTGGAAGTCGACAAGCAGGGCCGTATCCGCCTGTCGATGAAGGCCGTCGAAGAAGGCGAGGGCGTGGCTGCCGAGTAATCGGCGCACGCCGGTTACGGCAGGTGAGGACCGTTGGTCCTCACGCTTCCGGGCTGCTAGGTAGGTGAGGACCGTTGGTCCTCACACCTTCGAACAAAAAAAGCGGGCTTCGGCCCGCTTTTTTGTTGTCTGCGTTCCGAGGCCGGCGCGGCTACGCCACGTCGTCTTCGTCGTCCTGCTCCACCTCGGTGGGATCCAGCCACCACACCTGCCCATCGGCGGGCGCGCTGGCGGACCCGTCCCGGCTTTCGATCGCATCGAGGGCGCGCCCGGGCCCCGCCGCCACCCAGTCGGCGAGCAGGCGCTCCACCGCCGCCTTCCCCTGTGCGCCGATGCCCAGGGTGCGCTCCACCTGCCAATCGTCGTTGCCGGCAGCACCGTCGTCATGATCGGCCGCGGTATCCGCTGCGTGCGGCACACCGTAACTGCAGCGCAGGCACAGCGACCGCACCGACGCGGTCCAGTCCTCGACGTAGCCGATGCCCGGCAGCTGCGCGTCCTGCAGCGCCGCCATGTCGTCCGCCGACGGACACCGGATGAACGCCACGAAGGTGCGGTGGTCCGATGCCTGCAACGTCTGCAGCGCGTTGAACACGGGCACCGTGCCGCCGTTCAATGCGCGCTCGCCGGTCTTGGCACCATCGTGCAGCACGATATCGAACAGGCGATGCCCGCTGCTGCCGAACGGCACGTTCACCACCCGTGCGCGCACCACGTCGATGCGGCGCGCGTAGACCGTCTCGCCGCTGCCCCACGGATCAAGCCGGACGCAGACCATGCCGAAATCGGTGTCGATCGGACCGTCGCCGTCAGGCACGTTGATGCCGCACTGCGCCCACTGGCGGCGGGCTTCGGCCCAGTCGCCCAGTGCCGTGGCGGCAATCCCTGCATTCCAGGCCGAGGCCTCGTCGAACGCCTCCTGCAGCGCCTGCGCGCGCAGGTTGTGCTCCAGAGAGGCAGGCCAGTCGCGCAGGTACTTGTGCGCCAAACCGCGCATGTAGTGCAGGTACGGCACATGCGGGGCATGCCCGCTGAGTTCGCCGAACAGGGCGCTCGCCTGCTGCAGGTGGCCGGCGTCGAACGCAGCGTAGGCCTCGGCTTCCAGCGCCATCAGCGCGTCGTTGTCCGGCGGGGTGGGTGAAGCGTCGGCGGTAGCGGTCATGGGAGGACGGGCAGGTGATGTAGGTGCGCACTGTAGCGGCTGCGCGCGCAACCTGCGCCTGCCATTGCGTGGCATCGTCCGCTGCCGGCGTGTCCCGGTGCGACGTTGCGTTGACCTGTGCGCGGCGGCACGCGTTGTCCACCGGACGGGATTGCCGGACATCACCTCCCATGCGCCGATTCCGCGTGTGGTGTCTGCTAACGTGGCCCGGCCTTCGACCCGGGAGATCTCATGTTCCGCCAGACCGTGGCTGTACTCGCTGTCCTCATCGCCGGCTGCCTGCCGATGGCCGCCTCCGCCGCCGACCCGTTGCCGAAGGTGATCGGTGCCTACTATCCCGGCGGTTCGGCGGAGCGTTATCCGGTGGCGTCCATCCCGGCCGATACGCTGACCCATCTGTTCTACGCGTTCGCCCGCATCGAGGACGGTCGCTGCGTGGTCGATGCGCAGGCGGATGCGCACTTCAAGGCGCTGGCCACGCTCAAGCGCGCACATCCGACGCTGCACACGCTGATCTCGATCGGCGGCTGGAATGCCGGCGGTTTCTCCGACGCGGCGCTCACTGCCGAACGCCGCCAGCAGTTCGTGCGCTCCTGCGTTGCGTTGTTCTTCCAGCAGCACCGCGGCAGCTTCGACGGCGTGGACATCGACTGGGAGTTTCCCGTGTCCGGTGGCCCGGTAGAGATCACCGACCGCCCGGAGGACCGGCGCAACATGACCCTGCTGGTGCAGGAATTCCGCCGCCAGCTCGACGCACTCGATGGCGGCAACGGCCCGCACCGGCTGCTGACGGCTGCGTTGCCGGCCGGCCGCGTGCAGACCGATGGTCCGTACGATCCCGCGCTGAGCTATGAGCTCAAGGCGCTGGGGCAGGAACTCGATTTCATCACGCTGATGAGCTACGACATGGGCACCGGCTTCTCCAAGGTGTCCACCTTCAACGCGCCGCTGCGCGAGGTGCCCACCGATCCGCTGGACCCGGCGCTGCGCCGCTGGAACAACGTCGAAGGGGCGGTGGCCTACTACCAGCTGCACGGCGTACCGGCCGACAAGCTGGTGCTCGGGGTGCCCTTCTACGGGCGCGGCTTCCGGGTCACCACGCAGAGCCGCGATGGCCTGTACCAGCCGTACAGCGCACCGTTCGATGCCGGCGACTGGCGGCGCATCAAAACGGCGTTCCTCGACCAGCCCGGCTGGCAGCGGCATTGGCATCCGGTGGCGCAGACGCCGTGGTTGTACAACGCCGCCGAGCGCGTGTTCATCAGCTATGAAGACCCGACCTCGATCGGCCTGCGTGCCGCGTTCGCGAAGGACCACCAGCTGCGCGGCGTGTTCACCTGGGAGCTGACCGGCGACGACCCGCAGGGCAGCCTGCTGCAGGCGATGGCCGCGCCGTTCCTGCCTCACGCCAGGTAGCGCGATACCTCGATCAGGTTGCCGTCCGGATCGCGGAAGTACACCGACAGGATCGGTCCCGTGGCCCCGGTGCGCTGCACCGGGCCATCCTCGATGTGCACGGCCTGCGCGTGCAGATGGGCGAGGATCTCGTCCATCGTTGCGTAGGTGATCAGGCACAGGTCCGCCGAACCGGGCGTGGGGCGGAGCGCCTTGGGCGCGAACTCGTTGCCGTGCGCGTGCAGGTTGATCTTCTGCAGCCCGAAGCGCAGCGCGCGGCGTCCTTCGCCGAAGTGCACGATCTCCATGCCCAGTACGCGCTGGTAGAAGTCGCAGGTGGCGGCGATGTCGGCCACGGTGAGGACGAGGTGGTCGAGGCGGTCGATGTGCAGGTCGGTCATGGCGATGGACGGAGCGGGAGGGCGGCCTACTGTAGGACGGCGGCGGCCATCAACGGGTGAGGGTGCATCCCGTCGCCAGCGACGGCAACGCGCGGCGTGCCCTATGCTGGCCGGCATGGATACCGTTCGCCTGCAGGACCTGGATATCGACCGCGCCGCCCAGCAGGTTCGGCGCGGCGATGTGGTGCTGCCGGTCAGCGGGCTCAGTTGGCGGCTGCTGGACTGCCTGCTCGCGCATGGCACCGACGTGGTCACCTTCGACACGCTGGCGCAGGAGGTGTGGGCGCCGGCGGTGGTCGGCGAGGATGCGATCAGCCAGCGGGTGAAACTGCTGCGCCAGGCGCTGGGCGACGACAGTCGACGTCCGCGCTATGTGCGCTCGGTGCGTGGCCGCGGCTACCAGCTGTGCGCTGCGGCGCAGCCGGTGCCCGCAGGCATTGGCGCCGCGCCGGTGGCGGCGCGGCGCTGGCGCTGGTGGGGGGCTGGCGCTGCCGCCGTCGCGGCGGTGGTGCTGGTGGTGGCGTGGCCGGTGGCCGTACCGCCATCGCCGGCCGACCCGCTGCTGCAACGCGCCGAGCACTACGCCGGCATCGGCCAGGCCAGCAACAACGGCCGCGCCATTGCCCTGTATCGCCAGGCGCTGCAGATCGATCCGGACTCGCTGGCGGCGCGGCGTGGGCTGGCGCGTGCGCTTGCGGCCGAGGCCTGCCTGTTCAATGGTCCACGCGAGCGCGCCGAGGAGGCGCTGCAACTGGCGGGTCAGGTGCTGCGCGCTGCCCCCGACGAGGCCGCCTCGTTCGTCGTGCGCGGCTACGCCTACGATTGCCTGGGGGCGATGCCGCAGGCGGTCGCCGACTACCGGCAGGCGCTGCGGCGCGATCCCGGCGATGAGCGCACACGTGCGTCACTGGCGTATCTGCAGCAGGAACAGGGCCAGCTGGCGCAGGCCCTGCAGGAAAATCTGGGCCTGAAGGCGCCCGAGCGGATCCGCTTCCGCGATGTGCAGGTCGCGCGCGAACTGGAACTGCTTGGCTTCACCGAGGCCGCCGCGCGCCGCCATGAGCGCAGCTTCCAGCTGTATCCGGACAACGTGTTCGCCAACATCGCCTGGCCGCACAGCCTGCTGGCCAGGGGTGAGCCGGGCAGGGCACGGCAGGCGCTGGACCTGGCGCTCGGGCGCGGCACGCCGCATCCGCAACTGCTGCGCCTGCAGGGCGAACTGCTGCTGCTCCAGGGCGACCGTGCGGGCGCGGCGCAGGCGTTCGAGCACAGCCGCCAGCTGCGTCCGCAGCAGTCGATGGGGCAGACCCTTGCGGGCCTGCATGGCACTGGCCCGGTGACCCCGGACTGGATCGACGGGCGCCTGCGTGGCCTGTCCGCCGAGGCGGGCGATGGCTGGGCGGACACCGCACTGGAACGCGCGTTGCTGCACCAGGCGCAGGGCAATGCCGAGGCGGCACTGGCCGACCTGCACCGCGCCGTGGATGCAGGATTCCGCGACGCCGGTTGGCTGCGGGCCACGCCGCTGTTCGCCGGCCTGCGCGGCACGGCCGGGTGGCCGCGCCTGCTGGCCAGAATCGACGCGGACGTGGCCACGCAGCGCGCCCGCGTGCTGGCGGCGGCGTGGCGTCCGAGTGACCTGGACGGGCTCAGCGCAGCGCCGGCAGCAGGAACCCGGTGAAGATGCGCCGCGACTGCGGATGGGCGAAGCTGCGGTTGTAGGCGCTGCTGGTGATCACCGCGACCAGCTTCTTCTCCGGCAGCACGAAGACATAGTTGCCGCCGTTGCCGGACATCGCCCACACGGTGGTCTCACGGCCGTCCACCGGGAGCGTGAGTCCCCACCACTGGTAGCCGTATGCGCTGCCGTCGTCGGTGCGCGCCTGCTCGCTGACCATTGCCCGCACGTAGTCGGCCGGGATCAGTTGCCGGCCCTGCCAGGCACCGCCGTCCAGCACCAGCTGGCCCAGTCGCGCCAGATCGCGGCTGCGGTAGCGGGTGCCGCCGCCGCCCATCCCGATCCCCTCGGGCGAGCGGTTCCAGTGGCTGCCGTCGATGCCCAGTGGTCGTTCCAGTGCCTGCGCCGCGTACGCGGCCAGCGGCATCCCGGTGGCACGCTCAAGCACGGCGCCGAGCACGAACGAGTTGGCGGTGCAGTAGGCGTGCGCACGGCCATGCGGGCTGGCCTCGGGCCGGGTCATCCACGGTGCGAACCCCTTGACCGGCAGGGACAGCGCGAAGTCCAGCCATGCTTCGGTGACATACATGCGTTCTTCATTGCCGGCCGAGAACGGGTTCTGGTCGTCACACTCCCACAGGCTGCTCATGGTCAGCAGGTCGTCCAGCGTGGTGGCGCGCAGGCGCGGATCAATGCGGTGCTGCGCGGTGAACGCGGGAAAGTAGTCGTACACGCGGGCCTGCACGCCGGGCAGGTGGCCGTCGCCGATTGCCGCGCCCACCAGCAGGGCGGTGACGCTCTTGCTGGCCGAGCGGACGTCGTGCAGCGTCTCCTGGCCGGCGCCGTTGAAGTAGCGCTCATAGACCACTTCGCCATCGACCATCATCAACACGCTGGAGACCTGTTTGATCTCCTCGCTGGCGATGGCCGATTCGAGTGCGGTGAGCCTGGCCGTGTCCAGCGGAGCCGGGGTGGCCTGCGCGGCGAGGGGCAGGCAGGCGGCCAGGGCCAGGGCCAGGGCCAGGATCAGCGGGGCTGCGCGGCGGGTAGGGTGCATGGGTGGGTTCCTCGGGATGGGGAACCCACTGGGCCACGGCCACGACTGAACTGCTGGAAACGCGCCTGAAGAATTCTGAAAGCCCGGTGGCACAAGGCCTCTGGCGCGCACGCCGGGGGCGACGCGCCGTCGATCACCCTGCCGCAGATTCCGTCCTGCGCGACCAGACACTGTTCGGGTCGCCGTGCAGTGCGCGCCGCCGGGTGGCCCGTGCCATCGCCATGAAGCCCACCGCCATCGCCAGGGCCACCCCGTCCACCCAGAACAGGGGCCAGTAGCCGTGCCGGGCGCTGGTCCACAGCCAGAGGCCGGTCATCGCGCCATGCGCCAGCGGAACCAGCGCGGTGACCGCCGCTGCAGCCCACAGCAGCTCCTCGGCGGCGCGTGACGGCGCGCGCAGGGCCGCCCACAGGGCGCAGCCGCCCCAGACCAGGAAGCAGGTCCAGCGCATTCCCGGGTCGGCGTAGGACGGGGCCAGGTGTTCCAGCAGCTGTACGCTGACGAACGCGGCCGAAATGGCCACGCACAGGCCGATGCAGACGCCGACCGTGGCCCGCGCCATGTTGACCTGCGCACGGCCCTGTTCGACCTGCCGGCGCTTGCGGCGCGACTCGATCCACAGCAGGTTGCCGGAATAGAACAGGAAGGCGCCGCCCAGGCCGAGCGCGAAATAGAGCCAGGGCACCGCGCCGTTGCCGAACTCACCGAAGTGCAGCGCGTAGGCGGCGGCCAGCGTGGCGTGGTTGGCATCGCGGCGGCCGGGCAGCTGGGTGTGCAGTACTTCGCCGGTATTGGCATCCATCGCCACCGCGCCGAGCGGGCCGAGCGACGCGCCGCCTTCGCCGGTGATCTCGATGACCGCGTTGGCGTCGCCGGCATTGGCCAGTTTCAGGTAGGCCGGCTCGAAGTGCGGCAGGCCTTGGTCGGTGGCCACTGCGATCGCACGCCCATGCAGCATGGCCAGGCTGCCCGGCCGTACCGGCTCGCCGGCGGCGGCGCGGATCGGCGCGGTGTCCAGCGCCGCCGGCAGCGCCGCCATCAGCCTGCCCTGGTAGACCAGCGGGTTGAGCGCGGCCATCTGCAGGAACATCAGGCACAGCAGCGCGCCGGTGACCGCGAACAACAGGTGGAACGGCAGGCTGAGCACGCCGATGACGTTGTGCGCGTCCTGCCACATCTGCTTGAGGTTGCGGCCCGGCCGCAGCGCGAACAGGTCGCCGGCCAGCTTGGGCAGGTGGATCACCAGCCCGGACAGCAGCGCCACGCCATACAGCAGGCTGACCACGCCCATCAGGTAGATTCCGGCCACCGGCAGGCCCAGCGTGTAGTGCAGCTCATTGACCAGCTCGGCCAGGCCGGCCTGGGGTGGCGTGGGGCTGCCCTCGACATGATCGGCCCAGGCGAACAGCCAGGTGCCCTTGGCATCCTGCCAGTACGCCACCGACTGCGGCGTTTCCGCCCCGGGGAAGGTCATGCCGATGTGCTGGCGCGCCGCCGGGTGCCGCGCCAGCACCCCGTCGAGCAGCCGCTGGGCATCGTCCAGGGTCTGTGCCGGCTGTTCCATCGCATGTGGCGCCTGCCACAGTGGCAGGTCATGGTGGAACACGGTGATGGCACCGGCGTAGAAGGCCACGAACAGCGCGAAGCCGGCCACCAGGCCAACCCAGGTATGCAGCGTGGTGAAGGTGCGGAGGGTAAGCGAGCTGAACTTCATGGGGATTCCGTCATTGCACCCAGCCGGTGCCGCGCAGCAGCCACAGCAGCGCGAAGCAGAGGGCGGCGGCCAACCCCATTCCGGTCCATGCACGCAGGCCGGTGCGGAAGCTGAAGGCCCATACCGCCGCCAGCATCCACAACGGCACGAAGGCGATCAGGCTGGGCACCACGGCCCGTTCCCAGGGGCCGGGCGGCAGCCAGGCCACCAGGCCGGTGGCGGCGGCAGCGACCAGGAAGCCGGCCACCAGCGCAGCGAAGGCGCGCGCCCACATCAGCGCTGCTCCGCGGCGTGCGGGCGCGTCCATGCGGCCAGATAGGGCAGAGCCATCGCGGCCAGCATCCAGCCGGCCAGGGTCACGCACAGGCCGGCGGCCAGTCCCAGCTGCCCCATCCACAGCCACAGGCCGGTCGCGAAGGCGACCAGGCCGATCTGGCGGCCGAGCCGGCCGGCGCGGCGCAGGCGCGGCCAGCGGCAATGCGGCGAGGCGGCGTAGAAGGCCAGCGCGGAGAACGCCGAGGCGAGGCCACCGAGCGCGCAGTACAGCGCTGCAGCGAAATCGGTACCTACCACGGGCGCGGCGGCAGAGCGGGCGAGGCCCGGTGCGGAAGAGGGGGCAGGGGGGGCCGGGCCGGGCGGACGGCGGGTGTCATGGCGGATCCTTGGGGGGAGGCGTCACCGGGGGTGGCACGGCGATCCGCGCATGGTAATCATTGCGGTTTTCGGGCGCCACAGCCCCACGTTCAGGCGCTGCCCGGGCAAGCGGAGCGGCAACGCGGCCCGGATTGGTTTAAGATCAAGCCATCTCTATCGATGGCAACAAGGTGGCCCGCGCCCAGCGCCGGTCTAGCGTGTGACATGAGCACTACCACCGCCCACCGCTGAACGTCCCGACGGCCCCTGACGCAGGCGCCTTCGTGGCGCTTTTTTATTGCCGATCTCCCCGATTCCGTACCTTCGGCCCGCCCGGCGGGCCCACCAGCCAAAGCCTATTCATGATCGCGATCACGCTCCCCGACGGCAGCCGCCGTGAGTTCGAAAACCCCGTCAGTGTCATGGACGTCGCCCAGTCGATCGGCGCCGGCCTGGCCAAGGCCACCATCGCCGGTTCGGTGGATGGCGTGCTGGTCGATGCCAGCGATGTCATCGACCGCGATGCCAGCCTGCGCATCATCACCGCCAAGGACGAGGAGGGCGTGGAGATCATCCGCCACTCCTGCGCCCACCTGGTCGGCCATGCGGTCAAGCAGCTCTACCCCGACGTCAAGATGGTGATCGGCCCGGTCATCGCCGAAGGCTTCTACTACGACATCTACTCCGAGCGCCCGTTCACCCCGGACGACATGGCCGCCATCGAAAAGCGCATGGGCGAGCTGATCGCGCAGGACTACGACGTGGTCAAGAAGGTGACCCCGCGCGCGGAAGTCGTTGAAATCTTCAAGGCGCGTGGCGAGGACTACAAGCTGCGCCTGATCGAGGACATGTCCGACGACATCCAGGCGATGGGCATGTACTACCACCAGGAATACGTGGACATGTGCCGTGGCCCGCACGTGCCGAACACGCGCTTCCTCAAGGCCTTCAAGCTGACCCGCATTTCCGGTGCGTACTGGCGCGGCGATGCCAAGAACGAGCAGCTGCAGCGCATCTACGGCACCGCGTGGGCCGACAAGAAGCAGCTCGAGGCGTACATCAAGCGCATCGAAGAAGCCGAAATGCGCGACCACCGCCGCATCGGCAAGCAGCAGGAACTGTTCCACCTGCAGGAAGAGGCGCCGGGCCTGGTGTTCTGGCACCCCAAGGGCTGGGCGCTGTGGCAGGTGGTCGAGCAGCACATGCGCAAGGTGTACCGCGACAGCGGCTACGGCGAAGTGCGCTGCCCGCAGATCCTGGACGTCTCGCTGTGGCAGAAGTCCGGCCACTGGGACAACTACCAGGAAAACATGTTCTTCACCGAGTCGGAGAAGCGCACCTACGCGGTCAAGCCGATGAACTGCCCGGGCCACATCCAGGTGTTCAACCAGGGCCTGCACAGCTACCGCGACCTGCCGATCCGTTACGGCGAATTCGGCTCGTGCCACCGCAACGAGCCGTCCGGCGCGCTGCACGGCATCCTGCGCGTGCGCGGTTTCACCCAGGACGACGGCCACGTGTTCTGCACCGAGTCGCAGATCGAAGCCGAAGTGACCGCGTTCCACCAGCAGGCGCTGGCGGTGTACACGACGTTCGGGTTCGAGGACATCCAGATCAAGATCGCGCTGCGCCCGGAAAAGCGCCTCGGCGACGACGCCACCTGGGACAAGGCCGAAGCCGCGCTGCGCTCGGCGCTGGGCAGCTGTGGCGTTGAGTGGCAGGAGCTGCCGGGCGAGGGCGCCTTCTATGGCCCGAAGATCGAGTACCACCTCAAGGACGCCATCGGCCGTACCTGGCAGCTGGGCACGATGCAGGTCGATTTCATGATGCCCGGCCGCCTCGGCGCCGAGTACGTGGACGAAAACAGCCAGAAGAAGCACCCGGTCATGCTGCACCGGGCCATCGTGGGCTCGATGGAGCGCTTCATCGGCATCCTGATCGAACACCACGCCGGCGCCTTCCCGTCCTGGCTGGCCCCGACCCAGGTGGTGGTGGCCAATATCACCGATGCGCAGGCTGAATACGTGTCTGAAGTCCGGAAAACCCTTGCAGATCAAGGCTTCCGGGTAAACGCCGATTTGCGCAACGAGAAGATCGGTTATAAGATTCGCGAGCATACGCTGCAGCGGGTCCCGTACCTGCTGGTGGTTGGCGACCGTGAGAAGGAAAATGGCGCCGTGGCCGTGCGTACGCGCTCTGGCGAAGATCTGGGCAGCATGTCCGTCCAGGCCTTCATCGAGCGGTTGCAGGCAGAACAGTCCGTGTAAGAAAGTCCCGGCCCTGCGGATGATCCGCTGAGGGCCGGTTTGATTCCTCTGGGAGATTGCAATATCAGTACCCCTGACAACAAACAGAACCGCAAGAATCAGGAAATCCGGGTGCCGCGCGTCCGCGTGATCGGCAGCGACGGAGAAATGATTGGCGTGTTGACGCGTGACGAAGCGCTGTCGATGGCCGAAGACGAAGGTCTGGACCTGGTCGAGATTCAGCCGCAGGCTGATCCGCCGGTGTGCAAGATCATGGACTTCGGCAAGTTCAAGTTCGAAGCGCAGAAGAAGGCCAACGAGGCCAAGAAGAAGACCAAGCAGGTCGAGATCAAGGAAGTGAAGTTCCGCCCGGTCACCGATGAAGGCGACTACCAGATCAAGCTGCGCAAGATGCGCGGTTTCCTGGAAGAGGGCGACAAGATCAAGGTCAACATCCGCTTCCGTGGTCGTGAAATGAGCCATCAGGAACTGGGTCGCGAAATGGCCAACCGGATCGAAGCCGATCTGGGTGAGGACATCGTGATCGAGTCCCGTCCGCGCCTGGAAGGCCGGCAGATGGTGATGATGATCGCGCCGAAGAAGAAGTAATCGCGCTCTGGCGCGACGCGCGACGCGCGCCACGTCGAACGTGGCTGCGCGGAACTCCCGGTTCGTCTGCTCTTGGGCAGGCGACGGCGGGGGTGCGACGGGATGCGACGGGAAAGCAGCCGACTGTTAGTCGGCTGCTTTCCCGGCATGCCGCCAAGGGCAGCCGACTAACAGTCGGCTCTACCCAGTCGGCGATACCCAGTCGCTGTGACGGCAAGGCCGTCCGTTTCGTTCAGGTTTCCGGCCCAACACCCGGCAAATCCCGCCTGATCAACAGCTTGCACCCGTTCTCCAACCCATGCATAATGGGCGACCCCGTTTTTGCGGGGGTGCTGTTTTGAACGGTTTCACGCTTTTCAACGGCAACAGGACCGGCCTGGTTCCCAATGGGGATCCCGGGCTTACAAGCAGGCAAGGGCACGGACGGAAAGTGTGGCAATGCCACCGCCCTGGTCAGTGACAAAACACCATCAAGGACATTGCAATGCCCAAGATCAAGACCAACCGGGCGGCGGCCAAGCGTTTCCGCAAGACCGCCTCCGGCAAGTTCAAGGCTGGCCACGCCAACCGTAGCCACATCCTCACGAAGAAGTCGACCAAGCGGAAGCGCAATCTGCGTCAGACGAACCATGTTCGTGCAGAAGACGCAGGCCGTTTGAACCGTATGCTTCCCTACCTCTGAGGACTGACCCATGGCACGAGTAAAGCGTGGCGTACAGGCGCGTCGCCGCCACAAGAAAATTCTGACCCTGGCGAAGGGTTACTACAACGCTCGCCGCAAGGTCTTCCGCGTTGCCAAGCAGGCCGTCATCAAGGCACAGCAGTACGCCTACATCGGTCGTAAGCAGAAGAAGCGCAATTTCCGTTCGCTGTGGATCACCCGCATCAACGCGGCTGCCCGCATCAACGGCCTGAGCTACAGCCGTTTCATGAATGGCCTGCTCAAGTCCGGCATCACCCTGGACCGTAAGGTTCTGGCTGACATCGCCGTGCACGACGCAGCCGGTTTTGCTGCACTGGCCGAAAAGGCCAAGGGCGCACTGGCGGCATAAGTCCATTCCCCTGCCGTTGCCGTTCACGCGCAACGGCTGTGGGTAAGGCAAATGCATGGGGAAGGGCGCAAGTCCTTCCCCATTCTTTTTTGTGTTGGCGGTGGCCCTCCCGGTGCCATCGATCGACAGCGGTGGCGACGGGGGTCGGCCCGACGCGCATCGCGATGGCATACCGACGCGAGGCTCCGGCTATCCATGAGTGACATCCAATCCCTGACCACCCAGGCGCTGGCCGACGTGGCCGCTGCCCAGAGCCCGGACGCGCTGGAAGCCCTGCGCGTGGCGCTGCTCGGCAAGAGCGGCAGCATCACCGCCCAGCTCAAGCAGCTCGGCGCACTGCCCGCCGACGAGCGCAAGGCCGCCGGTGAGGCGATCAACCGTGCCCGCGACGCGCTGACCACCGCGCTGGGCGAACGCAAGGCCGTGCTGGAAGACGCTGCGCTGGACGCGCGCCTGGCCGCCGAAGCGATCGACATCACCCTGCCGGGGCGCCGCGACGAACGCGGTGGCCTGCATCCGGTCACCCGCACCCTGGAGCGCATCACCGAGATCTTCGGCCGCCTGGGCTACGAGCTGTCCGAAGGCCCGGAAATCGAAGACGACTGGCACAACTTCGAAGCCCTGAACTTCCCGCCGCACCACCCGGCGCGTGCAATGCACGACACCTTCTATTTCGGCGATGGCCGCCTGCTGCGCACGCATACCTCCGGTGTGCAGGTGCGCTACATGGGCGACCACGCGCCGCCGCTGCGCATGATTGCCGCCGGCAAGGTCTACCGCAGCGACAGCGACCAGACCCACTCGCCGATGTTCCACCAGGTGGAAGGCCTGCTGGTCGACGAGCATTCCACCTTCGCCGACCTGAAGGGCACGCTGTCCGAATTCGTGCGCGCCTTCTTCGAGCGCGACTTCGAAATGCGCTTCCGCCCCAGCTACTTCCCCTTCGTCGAACCCGGCGCGGAAGTGGACATCGCCTGGCAGCAGCCCGACGGCAGCACCCGCTGGCTGGAAGTGCTCGGCTGCGGCATGGTTCACCCGAACGTGCTGCGCAACGTGGGCATCGATCCGGAGCGCTATACCGGCTTCGCCTTCGGCCTGGGCGTGGAGCGTTTTGCGATGCTGCGCTACGGGGTCAACGACCTGCGCGCGTTCTTCGAAAACGACGTGCGGTTCCTGAAGCAATTCGCCTGATGACGGCATGCCGGGCAGCGCCCGGCACTACGATTGTTGAATTACGGCCCAGGCGCATGCGCCGGCCCACCAGGGTGACACCATGAAATTCTCTGAAAACTGGCTGCGCAGCCACGTCCCGACCACCGTTTCGCGCGATGAACTCAGCGCGGTGCTGACCGCCATCGGCCTGGAAGTGGAAGAGGTCGATGCGTTGGGCGAAGGCCTGCAGCATGTGGTCGTGGCGCGGATCGTGTCCGCCGAGCGCCATCCGGAAGCCGACCGCCTGCAGATCTGCCAGGTCGATGCAGGGCAGGGCGAGCACCTGCAGATCGTCTGCGGCGCGCCGAACGCGCGTCCAGGCCTGGTCGCGCCGCTGGCGATGATCGGCGCGCAGATCGGCGAACTGAAGATCAAGCCGGCGCAGCTGCGCGGCGTGGCCTCCAACGGCATGCTGTGCTCGGCCAAGGAACTGGGCCTGGACAGCGATGCCTCGGGCCTGTTCGAACTGCCCGACGATGCGCCGGTCGGCCAGTCGCTGGTGGAGTACCTGGGCCTGCCCGACGCCAGCATCGAGATCAAGCTGACCCCCAACCGCGCCGACTGCTTCAGCATCCGCGGCATCGCCTTCGACGTGGCCGCCGCGTGCGCCAGCGAAGTGGTGCCGTTCAACGCCGCGCCGGTCGCGGCCGTGGGCAGCCGCGAACTGACCATCGCGCTGCAGGCCGGCGCCGAGGCGCCGCGTTTCGTCGGCCGCGTCATCGAGGGCGTCAACCCGCGCGCGGCCACCCCGCTGTGGATGGCCGAACGCCTGCGCCGCAGTGGCGTGCGTCCGGTGTCGCTGCTGGTGGACATCACCCAGTACGTGATGCTGGAACTGGGCCAGCCGATGCATGCCTACGACCTGGGCACCCTGCAGGGCAGCATCGGCGTGCGCCGTTCGCGTGCCGGCGAAACCGTGAAGCTGCTCGACGGCCGCGACGCCGCGCTGGACGACAGCTTCCTGGTGGTGACCGACGCCGACCGTCCGGTCGCGCTGGCCGGCCTGATGGGCGGCTTCGACACCCGTGTCACCGACGACACCACCGCCGTGTTCCTGGAGGCGGCGCACTTCGCGCCGGCCGCCATCATGGGCCGTGGCCGCAAGCTGGGCCTGCACACCGATGCCGGCCACCGCTTCGAGCGGGGCGTGGACCCGGCGCTGCCGCGCACGGCGGTCGAGTACGCCACCCGTCTGATCCTGGACCTGGCCGGCGGTACGCCGGCACCGGTGACCGAGGCGGTCAATGCCGGCGATCTGCCGGCGACCGCGGCCATCACCCTGCGCCGCGCGCGCATCGCCCGCGTGCTCGGCATCCAGATCGCCGATGCCGACGTGGAGCGCATCCTGCGCGCGCTGGGCATGGACGTGGCGGCCGTCGCCGAGGGCTGGCAGGTCACCGCCCCGAGCCGTCGCTTCGACATCGCGATCGAAGAAGACCTGATCGAGGAACTGGCCCGCATCCACGGCTACGAGCGCATCCCGACCACGCTGCCGGGCGGTGCCTCGCGTGTGGCGATGCCCAGCGAGACCCGTCTGGACGACCTCAGCACGCGCCGCCAGCTGGTCGCCCGTGACCTGCAGGAAACCATCAATTACGCCTTCGTCGATGCCGCCCTGCTCGCGCAGTGGCAGCTCACCGACGGGCTGGTGCCGCTGGCCAATCCGCTGTCGGCCGAACTGGCCGTGATGCGCCCGTCGCTGCTGCCGGGCCTGGTCGCCACGCTGGGCCGCAACGCCGCCCGTCAGCTGGGCCGGGTGCGCCTGTTCGAGCTGGGCCGCGTGTTCCACCAGCAGGCCGGCGACGGTCAGCCGGCACCGCTGGAGACCCAGCGCGTGGCCGCGGCCATCTGTGGCGACGCCGATACCCAGCAGTGGGGCATCGCCTCGCGCAAGGTGGACTTCCACGACCTCAAGGGCGACCTGGAGTCGCTGGCCGCCGCCAGTGGCGCGGCGCTGACCTTCCAGCCGTCGCAGCGCCCCTACGGGCACCCGGCGCGCTCGGCCGAGGTGCTGCGCGATGGCGTGCCCCTGGGCTGGATCGGCCAGATCCACCCGCGCCTGGCCAAGGCGCTGGACATCGACGTGGACGTGTACGCATTCGAGCTGGACCTGGCGCCGCTGGCGGCCCGCGCGCTGCCGCGTGCCACCGAGCTGTCGCGCTACCCCTCGGTGCGCCGCGACCTGGCCTTCCTGGTGCCCGACGCGGCCGCCTGGACCGACCTGGAAGCGACCCTGCGCCGGGCTGTCGGGCCGCTGCTGCGGGAGGTCACCCTGTTCGACCGGTACGTCGGCCAGGGTGTCGAGCCGGGCTTCAAGAGTCTCGCTATAGGCTTGATTTTGCAGGACAAGTCGCGCACTCTGACGGACCGCGACGTGGATTCGGTAGTGGCCGAGGCGGTCACTGTCATGGAGCGTGAACACCACGCCCGGATCCGCGGTTGAGCGGGAAGCATGGGGGTAGCAGGCAATGGCATTGACCAAGGCTGAGATGGCCGAAAAGCTGTTCGACGAAGTCGGTCTGAACAAGCGTGAAGCCAAGGAATTTGTCGACGCGTTCTTCGATGTGTTGCGAGAGGCATTGGAACAGGGACGTCAGGTGAAGCTGTCCGGCTTCGGTAATTTCGACCTGCGGCGCAAGAACCAGCGCCCGGGTCGCAATCCCAAGACCGGCGAGGAAATTCCTATTTCCGCCCGCACGGTGGTCACCTTCCGTCCGGGCCAGAAGCTCAAGGAAAGGGTGGAGGCATATGCTGGATCCGGGCAGTAACCGCGAACTTCCGCCGATACCGGCCAAGCGCTACTTCACCATCGGTGAGGTCAGCGAGCTGTGCGATGTCAAACCGCACGTGCTGCGTTACTGGGAAACCGAGTTTCCCAGTCTCGAGCCGGCCAAGCGCCGTGGCAACCGCCGCTACTACCAGCGCCACGACGTGCTGATGGTGCGTCAGATCCGCGGCCTGCTCTACGAACAGGGCTACACGATCGGCGGCGCGCGGCTGCGCCTGGAAGGTGCCGGCGCGCGCGACGAATCGGCATTGAGCAACCAGATCATCAAGCAGACGCGGATGGAACTGGAAGAAGTGCTGCAATTGCTGCGCCGCTGAACCCTTTTTCACGTAAACCCGTTATACTCGTCGGCCCGCTGCAAGGCGGGGACATTGCCAGCATCATCGGGGCGTAGCGCAGCCTGGTAGCGCATCTGCCTGGGGGGCAGAGGGTCGTCGGTTCAAATCCGGCCGTCCCGACCAATGTTGGTAAAGAACAAGGGCTTGCACAGCGATGTGCGGGCCCTTTTTCGTTGGCGGGTTCTCCGCCGCGCTAGTCGAAGTAGAACGACACGCCCAGCCCGGCCTGCAGGTCGGGGCTGGCGTTGTCCAGGCCGAGATCGAACGAGGCATCCAGCTGCACGCGCGGGCGCAGCATCCAGGTCACGCCGGCACCGGCGATGGCGGTGGACGGTTCGCCATCGGTGTCGGTGAAGCCGAGTTCGACATAACTGCTGACCGTGTCGGTGAGCGCCACGCTCAGGCTGGGCGACCAGGTGAAGGTGTCCGCGCCCGCGCCGCGCACCGCGTTGGCGTACAACGCACCGCTCCAGCGGTCGTCGAAGGCGTATTCGTAGCTGGCGCCCAGTGCGTACTGGGTGCCGCCTTCGGAGAAATCGCGGTCGCCGGTGGCGAAGGTGCTGCTGGCCAGCACGGCGACACTGTGCCGGTCCGATCCCGTGGGCAGCGCGAGCTTGAGTGCCAGTCCGGCATCGCCCGCGCCGCGTCGGGTGTAGGTTGGGCCGCCGCGCGGACGCACCTGCAGCCGGTTCCACGGCGTGGCGAAGGCCTGCAGTTCCAGACGCTCGGCCAGGCCGACGCGCAGGGTGATGTCGCTGCTGTACTGGGTACTCAGGACGCCATCGGCGTCGCGGTCACGTTCCAGGCTGGGCAGGCCCAGCTCCAGCGCGAGCGCGCCACGCGGCACGGTGCCGG
Organism: Stenotrophomonas sp. GZD-301; assembly: GCF_049310345.1. NCBI lineage: Bacteria > Pseudomonadati > Pseudomonadota > Gammaproteobacteria > Lysobacterales > Lysobacteraceae > Stenotrophomonas > Stenotrophomonas sp. GZD-301. The sequence goes on from NZ_JBMOWY010000022.1 coordinate 43,950, forward strand.
TGGAGAAACCGATACCGGGACGATCGAAGGACGGGGCGTCGTCGGCGTCCTGCGCGTGGGCGTTGGCGGCGGCGAACAACAGCAGGCAGGCGGCGGCAGGCAGGCGCATCGACAACTCCCGGACAGGCATCGGAACCACGGACCGTCCGCCGGTGGCGGACACGGCCGGGAGTATGCACAGTCCGGCCGCGCACGGATGTGCACGGCATGGTGGCGATGCGACCGGGGCGATCAGTGCGCCGGTCGCGTCATCGCCAGCAGGGCATGCAGAACGCGGTCGGTCTCGCCTGCGGCGGAGCGTCCGGTACAGGCGCTTTGCAGCCAGACGCCATCAGCGGCATGGCGCGAGGCGATCAGGCGCTGGTCGCGGCCCTCTTCAGGGTGTTGCTGCAGGCGTTCGTGCAGCCAACGCCGGCGGGCGCCGATCCAGTCCGGATCGACACAGCGGGTGTGTGCGCCCGCGGCAGCCGAGCGCGAGGCATCCAGCAGCGTGGCGATGTAGGCGCGCGAGAAACGCCCGTAGGTCATCGGATCGCTGGCCATGCGCTCGCGCACGGCATCGTCGAAGCGCAGCACCGCCGCCGCGCTGGTCTCGGCGGCGGAGGCGGGCACGCTGGGCCGGGGGGCGTGCGTGATCTTGCTGTTCCGGTTCATTGGTCGACTCCGTGGGGGGCGGGGGAGGCGTGCGGCACCGGCTGCGGCGCGTCAGGACGCGCCGACAGCCCCGGGCAGGCGGCGAGGGGCATCGCCGGCGGCCAGGTGTGCATCGAGCAGGGCAAGCACACGTTCGCCTTCGCCGTTGCAGGCCAGTTCGAACGTGGTCTGCCCGTCCAGCGCGGGCAGGGGGGAATACAGAATCCATTCAATGACGGCGCTGCGGTCCGGCTCGATCTGCAGAGCGCGTTCGGCGACACGACGTACGATTCCCTTGGGCATGGTCAGAATCCGTAACTGAGCGAGAAGGCGGCCGAATCCATGTAGTCGCCGCGGGTCATCGGGCTGTCGCGGACCGCATCGGAGAGCCGGCTGCGGCGCAGCGAGGCGGTGCCGGTCCAGTGCGTGCCCAACGGCACCACCACGGTGACGTCCATGTACGGCGAGGCGCCGCTGCCGGCCTCATAGCGGTCCAGGCCGCTGCGCAGCGCTTCGGCCTGGCTGACGCCGAAGTAATAGTCGTTGAGCTTGCTGCTGGCGTAGTTGACGCCCACGCCCGGGATCAGCCGCACCTTGCCTACCGGCAGCGGGTAGCTGTAGCGCGCATCGGCAGCGAAGCCGCCACCGTGGCCGGTGACCTCGGCCTCGGCGCTGGCCTGGACCACGCCCCAGTCGGCGCTGTGACGCCAGGCCAGACCGGCCATGCCCGACAGGCTGCGGTTGGAGAGCTGGCGCAGCTGCGGGTTGTCGGTGTCGCGGTGCTTGAAGCGCATCATGTACGGCGACAGCGTGGCCGACAGCTCCGTGCCGCCCTGGTTGACCAGGCGGTAGCCCATTGCGCCGCCGCGGAAGTAGAACGATCTGCCCTCGTAGCTGATCAGCGGCGCGGGGATGGTATCGGTGTCGTAGCCGGCGTAGGGCGACTTCAGGGCCACCACGGCCAACCCGACGCTGGTGCGTTTGGGGGCCGGAGCCGTGTCCTCGGCCTGGGCGGCGGAAGCGGCCAGCATGGGCAGCAGTGCCAGCAGAGTGGCGGCCGGATGACGCGGGAAAGCGGGAAGACGGAGCTGCATGTACCTGTCGCGGGCGAGGATCCAGCGGACAGGATGGACGGCCTACATTGTCGGAACGTTGCGCTGGATCGCGCGGTACCATCGAGCCCCCAGTCGCCCCCCGTACCCCGCATGCGCATTCTCCTGCTCGAAGACGACCCGGAAATGGCCGCCGCCATCCAGGTGAGCCTGGGCCGGCACGGCATGGTCGTGGACGTGGTGGGCAGCATGGCCCAGGCCACCGAAGCGCTGCGCGCCGGCGTACACCAGATCCTGCTGCTGGACCGGCAACTGCCCGATGGTGACGGGGCCGGGTTCGTGCAGGTGGCGCGCGGGCTGATCGCCAACCTGCCGGTGATCATGCTGACCGCGCGCGGATCGGTCGCTGACCGCGTGACCGGGCTGGACGTCGGCGCGGACGATTACCTGACCAAGCCGTTCGCGGTCGAAGAGCTGCTGGCGCGCATCCGCGCGATCTCGCGGCGGCCGTCGCAGATCGCGCTGCCCGAGTTGGCACTGGGGCGGCTGCAGTTCGATTTCGTTGCGCGCCAGGCCAGTGTGGCCGGTGTGCTGCTGGCGTTGCCGCGGCGGCAGCTGCTGGTGCTTGAAGCACTGGCGCTGCGCCAGGGACGCACGGTGGCGCGCGCGGCGCTGCTCGAAGCGGTGTACGGCTTCGACGATGCGATCCAGTCCAACGCGCTGGACGCGCACGTGTCCAAGCTGCGCAAGGCGCTGGCCGAGGCCGACGCGCGCGTGGAGGTCCACGTGATGCGCGGTATCGGCTATCTGTTGAAGGAGGCGTCATGAAGTTCCTCAAGCCCGGCTCGCTGTCTTTCAGCCTGGCCTGGAAGATCTGCCTGATCCAGATCACGATGGTGGCCATCGCACTGGGCGCCCTGGTGCTGGCCTACGGCGACCGCAGCGCGGCCTACATCGACTGGAACCTGAGCCAGACCCTGGCCGATGCGATCCAGGTACGCGACGACGCGCTGCACGTGGACTGGGCGGCGGTGGATGCGGTGAGCCGCGACCGCCCGGCGAGCTTCTGGTTCGTGGCCGCCGATGAGCAGGGGCGGCGCTTGACCCACGGCACCGTGCCGGCGATCTACCAGTCGCTGGTGCAGCAGCTTCAGCACATCGAACCGACCGACGTGCGCACCCGCACCCGCGGCGATGAGCTGGCCGCGCGGGTGATGGTGGGCGAGCACGACGGCGACCGCGTGCACGTGATGATGGGCGGGATGCCGCAGCACGGGTTGTGGCGGCAGATGCTGGTGGTGATGCGCTATCTGGGCGGCTGGATTGCCGGGCCGCTGATCGTGATCACGCTGGTGGCCGCGCCGTGGGTGATCCATCGCTCGCTGCGCGGGGTCAACCGGGTGGCCGCGCAGGCCGCGGCGATCCAGGTCACCGAGCGCGGCACCGGACTGGATACGCGTGCGGTCCCGGCCGAGATCTACCCGCTGGTGGATGCCTTCAACGCCGCGGTACGGCGGATCGGCGAAAGCTACGATGCGCAGGACCGTTTCCTGGCCGGTGCCGCGCACGAACTGCGCATGCCGATCGCGATCCTGGCCACGCGCATCGCCAACCTGCCCGCAGGTGCCGAGCGCGCGCGCCTGCAACTGGACCTGAGCCGGCTGGGCAACATCACCGAACAGCTGTTGGACCTGCAGCGCCTGGACCACCATGCCAGCCAATCGCAGCGGGTGGACCTGGCCGCGCTGACCGGCGAGGTGGCCGGCGACGTGGCGCCGCTGGTGGTCGATGCCGGCTACGCGTTCTCGGTGGACGCGCCGTCGCTGCCGGTGTGGGTCCGCGGTGACCCGCATGCGCTGCACCGGGTGGTGGCCAGCCTGGTGCAGAACGCCATCGCGCATGGCGGCGGCCGCGGCACCATCGAGATCGCGCTGGATGCCGCCGCCGAGCTGTGCGTCAGCGATGATGGCCCGGGGGTGCCGCTGGACGAGCGCGAGTCGATCTTCGAGCCGTTCCACCGGCTGCGTCCCAGCGGCAGCGGCAGCGGGCTGGGCCTGCATCTGGCGCGCGAGATCGTGCACCGCCACGGCGGCACCATCGCCGTGGTGGAAGCGGCCACCGGCGGCGCGCGGTTCCGCATGCGCCTGCCGCTGGATGGCGCACTGCCATGACCTATGGCAGGCGAAGCGCCCGGCGTGGGGGTAAAGAATCGGTTGGGTTCCCCCTTTCCTGGCGAGGCTGCATGAACCTGTCCCTGTGTGTGCGTACCGCGGCCGTTGCCGCCGTGTTGTCGCTGTCGCTGTCGGCCTGTGCAACCACCGATGAGGTTGCCGGCCCGCCGCAGTGCGAGGACTCGCCGCTGGTCAAGGAACTGCCCGACCAGGTGGCCCGGCGCGAAAGCCGGTGCCGCGACAGCGTCCAGGTGTGGTCCACAGAGAAGCGCGGCAGCGACCAGCCGCTGGACTTCGGCGGCAAGAACAAGGGCGATTGAGCCGAACGCGGTGACCGCTCAGCGCGGTCGCGGCGTTGCCGGTGCCGGCGTGGCGCAGTAGGCATCGATCGCTGCAGGCGTGTTGTCCAGGCCCTGCGCCTTGGCCAGCTCCCACGGGCGCTCGCACTGGCCGCTGCGCGCGCACCAGCGATAGCCCGCCGAGCCGATGCAGCCGTGGCTGTCGCGGTCGCCGCCGACAACGGGGGCCGAGGACGGCGCTGACGGTGTCGGGGTTGAGCAGGCGGCCAGCAGGCCACAGGACAACAGAAGCGACAGGGCAGTTCTCATCGGGGCGGTGTCCGGGGTGGCGATGGCCGCAGGGTAGCGCCATGCCGGCACGAGGTGCTGACGGCGCCCTCACCTGGCACCGATGCGCCTGTGGTTCACCTGTCCATCACCACCGCTTGAGTGTGATGGCCTGGGCACGGCAGGGAGGCTGGCATCCGCTCAGCCCCGCGCGTTGCCCGCCGGGAGAATCCGCATGATGCCTGTTTCCGCAGTGCGTTGGGCCCTGATTGCGCTGGCAGCCGCGTGCGTACCGCCGCCGGCGCAGGCCTGCACCCGCCTGGTGTATCTGGGCGACAACCAGGACGTGATCACCGCCCGCTCGATGGACTGGAAGACCGACGTCTCCACCAACCTGTGGGTGTTTCCGCAGGGCATCGCACGCGAGGGACAGGCCGGGCGCAATTCGATCCGCTGGACCTCGCGCTACGGCAGCGTGATTGCCAGCGGCTACGACATCTCCACCACCGACGGCCTCAACGAGGCCGGCTTGTCGGCGAACCTGCTCTGGCTGGTCGAATCGGAGTATCCGCAGCAGCGCAGCGGCAAGCCCGGTCTGGCGATCTCGCTGTGGGCGCAGTACGTACTCGACAATTTCGCCACCGTGGCCGAGGCGGTCGCCGCGCTGGAGCGCGAGCCGTTCTCGATCGTGACCGACGCGGTGCCCGGCGAAGCGCGGCTGGCCACGCTGCACCTGTCCATGTCCGATGCCACCGGCGACAGTGCCATCGTCGAGTACATCGGCGGGCGCCAGGTCATCCACCACGACCGCGCCTACCAGGTAATGACCAACTCGCCGGTGTTCGAGCAGCAGCTGGCGCTCAACAGCTACTGGCAGCAGATCGGCGGCACAGTGATGCTGCCGGGGACGAACCGATCGGCCGACCGGTTCGCGCGCGCGTCGTTCTACGTCAACGCCATTCCCAAAAGCGAAGATCCGGTGGTCGCGCTGGCCAGCGTGTTCAGTGTGATCCGCAACGTCTCGGTGCCCTACGGCATTGCCACGCCGGGCGAACCGAACATTTCGTCCACGCGCTGGCGTACCGTGGCCGACCACAAGCGCCGGCTGTATTTCTTCGAATCCGCGCTGACGCCGAACACGTTCTGGGTGGACCTCAACAGGATCGATTTCTCGCCGGTGACCGGCAGGATTCTCACGCTGGACCTCGGCCCGGACCAGCGCAATGTCTTCGCCGGCGACGCGCTGCCGCAGTTCCGGCCGTCGGCACCGTTCGCGTTCCTGGGCAAGGCGGACTGAGCGGTTGACCGGATCACGTCGGCCTGCCGCAGTCGAAAATTCAGACTATTCCGATATCCGAAACGGAAGGGGCGATCTATCGTGCTTCCCGAGAGCGGGATGCTCTCCCGATGCCCCGCGTGTGCCACCGGTCCCAGGGAACTGGATGGTCGCCGTGCCCCCGCCACGGAAACGATAGGAATGCCCGTCATGTTGATCACCGTGCAATGCCAGGAGCGCCAATGGCGCGTGGTTCACCCGTCGCGCCCGGGAGCCATCGATTTTCCGAATGGCGCAGTGGCGTTCGATTTCGCCGATGCGATGGCGCGCGAACATCACGCCAGTACCGGCGGCGCCAGCGCCGTGCGGGTGGAAGTGCAGGACGCGGCGGTGGAAGCGGTGCGCTACGGGTAACCGCGCCCGCGCGGGTCAGGCGTCGCGGTCCAGATTGGCGCTGAGGCGCTGCAGGAAGCTGGCCAGCAGCAGGGTTTCATCGACCGAGAAACCGGCCAGCATGCGCGTATTGCCGGCGTTGAGGATCTCCCGCGCCTGCGGCAGCCGCTGCAGTGCCAGCGGCGTCAGTTCGATGCGCTGGGCACGCGGCCGATGCGGGTCCGGGAAGCGCCGGATCAGCTGATCGCGCTCCAGCCGCGCCAGGGTCTGCGCCATCGACGGCTGTTCCACCCGCAGCAGCCGCGCCAGCTCGCTCTGAGTGGTGGCCTTGCCTTGCCGCACCGCTTCCAGCACCGGCAGGCTGGCCATGCCCAGGCCCAGCGGGCGCAGCTCGGTTTCCGCCAGGCGGGTCAGTTCGCGGGCCACCCGCTTGATCAGAAAGGACGGGACGTTCCTCGGGTCGGGGCGGTCCATGCGGTCACTCCGGGCACTTGACATAGGTCCCTATGGTAACAATCATAGGCGCCTATGTTTAAGGCCGTGGAGGCCGCGTATGTCCCGTGTTCCCCGTATCGCCATTGTCGGTGCCGGTCCGGCGGGCCTGCTGCTGGCCTGCCGGCTGCATCAGGCGGGTCTCCCGTTCGCGCTGTTCGATGCCGACGCGGCGGCCGATGCCCGCGCGCAAGGCGGCATGCTCGACCTGCACGCCGGCACGGGCCAGGCGGCCCTGCGCAGCGCCGGGTTGTTCGAGCGCTTCCAGCAGGTGGCGCGTTATGAGGACCAGGGCATGCGGCTGCTCGACGGGCAGGGCCGCGTGTTGCTCGAGGACGATGGCCAGGACGGCGACCGGCCCGAGATCGATCGCGGGCATCTGCGCGACCTGCTGCTGTCGGCCTTGCCGCCGGACCGGGTGCGCTGGGGCCACGCGCTGCACCAGGCCGTGCTGGAGGGGCCGTCGGTGGCGCTGCACTTTGGCAACGGGACGTGCGAGCGCTTCGGCCTGGTGGTCGGAGCGGAGGGTACGTGGTCGAAGGTGCGCCCGCTGCTGACCGACGTCCGCCCCCGGCACGCAGGCATCACGCTGTACGAGCTGTCGCTGCGCAACGTCGATGTGGATCACCGGGCGCTGGCCGCACTGGTGGGACGCGGCACGCTGGTGGCCAAGCAGGGCACCCGCACGCTGTTCGCCCAGCGCAATGCCAACGCGCATGTGCGGGTGTACGCCGCGTTGCCCCAGCAACTGGCAGCGGGGGAATCTGCCCCCGTGCAGACCCGCGCCAGCCTGCTGCAGCACTTTGCCGACTGGCATCCGCAGCTGCGTCGCCTGATCGCCGACGCGGACGATGCGGTGCGGCCGTGGCCGATCCACGCGCTGCCGGTCGGCCATTGCTGGACGCACCACCCGGCGGTGACGCTGATCGGCGATGCGGCGCACGTGATGCCGCCGGCGGGCGAGGGCGCGAACCTCGCACTGCGCGACGCCGCCGATCTGGCCGATGCGCTGTGCAGCGCCGACTGGCGCACGGCGGTGCAGACGCATGAGGAGGCAATGTTCGCGCGCGCTGCGGTGTCGGCCGAGGCGGCGCAGCGCATCCTCGTCTCAGGTTCGGCCGAGCACATGCTGGCGACGATGCGCGGCGACGACGGACGTGACAGCAACTGACGCGCGTCAGTCAGGAAAGCGACGGTTACCTAAATAGGGGATGAAATCAGCGACTTCCGGCCTATGTCGCATGCAGCCGCTTTGCCACATCCTGTTCGCCACCACCACACACGGTTTCGAGGCAGGCATGAGGAGCAATGGGATGACGCAGGGAAAGCACCGATGGCTGTGGGCGTTGCTGCCCTCGATGCTGGTGCTGGGCGCCACCGCGCACGCGCAGCAGTACGAACGCTACGACGATGGCTACAACAGTGGCCCGGTACGCTGCGAGTCGAACAAGAACCGCACCCAGCAGTGCCCGCTGGACGGCCGCGCGCGGCTGGTGCGGCAGATCTCCGGCTCGCCGTGCATTGAAGGCGAGACCTGGGGCCAGGCGCGCAATGGCGTGTGGGTGACCCGGGGCTGCCGTGCGGAGTTCATCGCCGAGCGTGGGCGTCCCTCGCATGGCGGCGGCCACTGGAATGGCGGCGGCGGCTGGAACAACGGCGGCGGCCGTGGCGAGATCATCAGCTGCGACTCCAAGGACCGCCGTGATCGGCGCTGCAACGTCACCATCCGCCGCGATGTGCGGCTGGTACGCCAGACCTCCGGCACGGCGTGTATCGAAGGGCAGACCTGGGGCTGGGACCGCAATGGCGTGTGGGTCACCGGCGGCTGCCGCGGCCAGTTCCTGGTCAACTGATCCCACCCGGGGCCCGTGCCCCGCAGTCAGAAAAATCTGATACAGATCACAGTTTCGATGGATTACTGTGCGCGTCGGGGGCCGAATGCGGCCCCGACGCTCCAGAGCGACCGCGCCGCCCTGTGCCGCGGTCGCCCTCTGGCCCGATATGCCGCCTCAAGGAGAGAGCAACGCATGTTGATCCGCCTGCAACTGGACGAGCGCCTGTGGCGTGTGGTCCACCCGGACAAGCCCGACGGGCTGCGTTTCCGCAACAGTGCCATCGCCTTCGATTTCGCCGACGCACTGGCACGCCTGCACCATGCCGATACCGGCCAGCGCAGCGCGGTGCGGGTGGAAGCCAGCGGTGCCTGCGTGGAAGCGGTCAGCTACGGCTGAGCGCGGTGCCGGGCAGAACCCGGCACGCGCGGCGGCCCCTCAGCCTGCCGCGCTGAGTGGCTGGCCCAGGCTGGCCAGGGTCGGCCAACGCTTGAGTACGGCGGCACGGATGCCGGCGGCATCGATACCGGCCTCGGCCAGCAGATCCTCGCGGCTGGCGTGGTGCTGGAAGCTGTCGGGCAGGCCCAGATGCAGGAACGGCCGCAGCACATCTTCGGCATTGAGCAGCTCGGCCACGCCGGAGCCGGCACCGCCGGCCACCACGTTGTCCTCGATGGTCACGAAGCCGTCGTGCCGCTGCGCCAGTTCCAGCAGCAGGGTGCGGTCCAGCGGTTTGATGAAACGCATGTTGACCACGGTCAGGCCCAGCTCGCGGCCCACGGCCTCGGCGGCCGGCAGGGTGCTGCCGAACGCGAGCAGGGCGACACGGCTGCCGGGCACGCGCACCTCGGCCTTGCCGATCTCCAGCGTGGACAGGTCGGTGCCGGCCGCCACACCGGTGCCGCTGCCGCGCGGGTAGCGCACCGCGGCGGGGCCGGGGTAGCGCAGACCGGTGGTCAGCATCTGGCGGCATTCGGCTTCGTCCGACGGCGCCATCACCACCATGTGCGGCACGCAGCGCAGGAAGCTCAGGTCCAGGTTGCCGGCGTGCGTGGCGCCATCCGGGCCGACCACACCGGCGCGGTCGATCGCGAACAGCACGTCCAGTTCCTGTACCGCCACGTCATGGACCAGCTGGTCGTACGCGCGCTGCAGGAACGTGGAGTAGATCGCCACGACGGGTTTGGCGCCCTGGGTGGCCATGCCGGCGGCGAGGGTGACCGCGTGCTGCTCGGCGATGGCCACGTCGAAGTAGCGCTCCGGGTACTCCTTGCTGAAGCGCACCAGGCCGGAGCCTTCGCGCATCGCCGGGGTGATGCCGAGCAGGCGCGGTTCGGCGGCGGCGGCATCGCACAGCCAGTCGCTGAAGACGTCGGTATAGGTCGGCTTCTTGGCGCCGCCCTTGGCGATCAGGCCCTTGTCCGGGTCGAACGGACCCACGGCGTGGTAGCCGATCTGGTCGCCTTCGGCGCGTTCGTAGCCCTTGCCCTTGGTGGTCATCACGTGCAGCAGCTTCAGGCCCTTGAGGCTCTTGAGCGTCTTCAGCGTGGCAACCAGCGCCGGAACATCGTGACCGTCGATGGGCCCGGTGTAGTGGAAGCCCATTTCCTCGAAGAACGTGGACGGCACGAACATGCCCTTCCAGTGTTCTTCCCAGCGCTTGACGAAGCGCGCGGTCGGGTTGTGTTTCTTGTCGCCGAGAATCTTCTTGCCGCCCTCGCGCAGTGCGTTGAGCGTGCGGCTGCCGGTGGCGCGGCCGAGCATCTTGGTCAGCCCGCCGACGGCCTCGGAGATCGACATGTTGTTGTCGTTGAGGATCACCAGCAGATTCGGTTCGGACTCCATGCCGCCGGCGTGGTTCAGCGCCTCATAGGCCATGCCGGCGGTCATCGCGCCGTCGCCGATCACCGCCACCACCTTGCGGTCGTCGCCTTCGCGCTGGCGCGCGATGGCCATGCCGAGCGCGGCCGAGATCGAGGTCGAGGAGTGGCCGACGCCGAAGGTGTCGAAGTCGCTCTCTTCGCGCTTGGGGAACGGCGCCACGCCGTCCTTCTGCTTGACGGTATGGATCTGGTCGCGGCGGCCGGTCAGGATCTTGTGCGGGTAGGTCTGATGCCCCACGTCCCACACCAGCTGGTCGACCGGCGTCTGGTACAGGTAGTGAAGCGCGACGGTCAGTTCGATCACCCCCAGGCCTGCGCCGAAATGGCCGCCGCTCTTCCCGACCGATTCGATCAGGTACGCGCGCAACTCGTCGGCGATGGCGGGCAGTTCGGATTCTTCGAACCTGCGCAGGTCATCCGGTGACTGGATGCGCGCGAGGCGGGGATAGCGTGCGGAATCGATCATTTTTATCGCGCTTCGTCTCAAGCGCCTATTTTCGCCCCCAAACCGGGGTGGGGCAAGCAAACCCCCACGTAAGTGAGTAAATGGTGAGGGTGCCTGCGTCAGTCTGCCGCAGGTCAGGCCGCCAGTTTGGAGCGCTTGGGCAGCTGCGCGCGCAGAAATGCCATCTGGTCGGCCAGGATGTTGCGGTTGGAGAGGATCATGTGTTCGATCCAGCTCGGCCGGTACGGCACCGCCAGCAGGGGCATGCCGGCCTGCTGCGGGGTGCGGTTGCTCTTGCGGGAATTGCAGTGGAAGCAGGCGCTGACCACGTTCTCCCACACGTCCAGGCCGCCCTTGGAGATCGGCATGACGTGGTCGCGGGTCAGTTGCGGGCGATTGAACTGCTGCCCGCAGTACAGGCACAGGTGCGAGTCGCGCGCGAACAGCGCCGGGTTGGACAGGTTCGGGGTGGGATCCAGTGCGCGTGAACGGGCATGGCCGCGCGCGGCGATGATCGGGTGCAGGTCCATGCCGCTGCGCAGCCCGGTATCGCGGCAGATGCCGCCGTGGATATGCACACAGGGGTCGCCGAGGGTCCAGGCGACCGCATCACGGGCGTAGAGGCAGGCCGCGTCCTGCCAAGTGATCCAGTCCAGCACCCGCCCGTGGGCATCCAGCGACAGCAGGCGGACCGAGCCGGGCCGGTGCAGCGTGGCGATGGGCGATGCTTCGGCGACCGGGGCGGACGAGGCTCCGGTATCGATCAGACCCAAGCGTGTAGTGTCTGTCTCCATCGGGAAAACAGCTTATACCCGAATCATGACGAATTGTGTATAGGAGCGAACCAAAGGTTCGTTCCGGGTAGCAACCGACCGTTGGTCGGTTGACCTTCCCGTATCCCATCAACGCCCCGGGGTGCGGTCGGAGTAATGCTTCACGATCACCGTACCCACCAACGTTGGGTACCTACCGGGAATGCGGCCGGCAACCCACCGGGTAGGCAACGACCGTTGGTCGTTGCACCGGTGTCCGCCTCAACCTTCGCCGAACCGCGCGTCTTCCATCGCCATCAGCGTTTCCGCCCCGGCCTGGATGGCCGCCGCGTGGCTGAGCGTGCGCGGCAGCACGCGGGCGAAGTAGAAGCGCGCGGTTTCGCGCTTGGCCTGCTTGAACGCCTCGCTCTGGGCGGAGGCATCTGCAGCGGCGACGCTGCGCGCCCACCAGTAGGCCAGCACCACATAGCCCGAGTAGAACAGGTAGTCGAAACTGGCCGCGCCCAGCTCGTCGGGGTTGCCGGCCGCGCGCTGCAGGGTGGCCATCGTCAGCTTTCCCCACTCGTCGGCCTTGGCGCGGAGCGGGGTGATGAACTCGGCCAGCGCCTCGTTGCCTTCATTGGCCTTGGCGAACGCCTCGATCTCGGCCAGCATCAGCTTCAGGCCCGCGCCCTGGCTGGACGCGGTCTTGCGCCCGATCAGGTCCAGCGCCTGGATGCCGGTGGTGCCTTCGTACAGGGTGGTGATGCGTGCATCGCGGGCAAGCTGCTCCATGCCGTGCTCGCGGATGTAGCCGTGGCCGCCAAAGCACTGCAGGGCGTTGTAGGTGTTTTCGATGCCCCATTCGGTCTGGCAGGCCTTCGAGATCGGGGTCAGGAAGCTCACCAGCGTATCGGCGCGTTCCCGCTCGGCGGCATCGTCGGCGTGGTGGGCCACATCCACCAGCGTGGCCGCATGCAGCGCGAGCAGGCGGCTGCCCTCGACCAGCGACTTGACCGTCAGCAGCATGCGCCGCACGTCCGGATGCACCAGGATCGGATCGGCCGGCTTGTCCGGGAACTTCGCGCCACTGAGCGCGCGCGACTGCAGGCGCTCACGCGCGTACGCCAGAGCGTTCTGGTAGGCGCGCTCGGACAGGCCGATGCCCTGCAGGCCCACACCGAGGCGCGCGGTGTTCATCATGGTGAACATCGCCTGCAGGCCCTTGTGCGGCTGGCCGACGAGGTAGCCTTCGGCGCCGTCGAAGTTCATCACGCAGGTGACCGAGCCCTTGATGCCCATCTTGTGTTCGATCGAGCCACAGCGCAGCGCATTGCGTTCGCCCACGTTGCCGTCGCGGTCGACCTTGAACTTCGGCGTGACGAACAGCGAGATGCCCTTGGCACCGGCCGGGGCGTCGGGCAGCTTGGCCAGTACCAGGTGCACGATGTTGTCGGTGAGGTCGTGCTCGCCGGCGGTGATGAAGATCTTGGTGCCGGTGATGGCATAGCTGCCATCGGCGTTCGGCTCGGCCTTGGTCTTGAGCAGGCCCAGGTCGGTGCCGCAGTGCGGTTCGGTCAGGCACATGGTGCCCGTCCAGCGCCCTTCGATCAGCGGCTTCAGGAAAGCCTCCTGCTGCCAGGCTTCGCCGTGCTGCTTGAGCGCTTCGATGGCGCCGTGCGAGAGCAGCGGGAAGTTGCCCCACGCCAGGTTGGCGGCGTTGATCATTTCGTTGAGCGGCACGCCCAGGGTGTGCGGCAGGCCCTGGCCGCCGAGTTCCGGCGCGGCGGTCAGGCCGGTCCAGCCCCCCTCCACGAACTGCGCGTAGGCCTGCTTGAAGCCGGGCGGCGTGGTGACCTCGCCGGTGGCCTGGTCAAGCACGCAGCCGATTTCATCGCCCACGCTGTTCAACGGTGCCAGCACGGTGGTGCTGAAACGGCCGGCTTCTTCCAGCACGGCATCGACCACGTCGGCAGTGGCGTCGGCAAAGCCCAGGCGGGCAAACAGCGACTCCACCTTGAGCACGTCGTGCAGGGCGAAACGGATATCGGAAAGCGGGGCGGTGTAGCTGCTCATCGGTAGGTCTCGATCAGGTGCAAGGGAAGGCGGACGGGCCGCCGGTCAGCGCAGCACGCCGGGCAGGCCGGGGGCCTGGTTGAGCGTGCTGCGTTGGTCGATCTCGAAACTGCGCTGCTTCTTTTCCTGCGGCGTGGCGCTGACGGTGCCCTTGAGCGTGTAGGCCAGGGTGCGGTTGCCGGCGAGGGCATCGGCCATCACCAGGCGGGCGCCGGAGGAGGGCTGCAGACGCAGGGTGACCACGTCGGCGGACTCGCCGCCGATCGACAGCGCAGGCGTGGTCTGCAGGGTGCCGGCGTCTTCGTCGTCCACTTTCAGGGACACGGCGACGGTATCGAAGGTCATGGGCATCGAGCTGAAATTCTGCAGCCGCAGGGCGACATCCCAGCCCCCGTCGGCGCGCACGGTCAGCTGCTGCACGCTGGCCGCAGGCGGCGAGACGCGTTTGACCACGCCGGTGTTGCAGGCGGCCAGGGCCAGGGTGGTGCCGGCCACCAGGGCGATCATCGCGGCGGTACGGAAGCGGTGGAACATGGGCGCAATCCTCGTGCAGGGTGCTGCGTGGGTAAGAGCATACTACGGCGTATGGTGGTTGTGCGGCCGCGCGGCGGCCTCCCCGCAAGGGTAGGCGGAGACGGTGTCGTTCAGGTAGGGGGACGCGCCGTGCCGCTCAGTCCAGCGGCGCCATGACCCGCAGTGGGCCCAGGTCGTAGCCCATCGCCTCGGCCCGGGCGGTGAGGCCGGCGAACTGCGCCTTGTCCATGCTGGGCGAGCGCGACAGGATCCACAGGTACTTCCGGTCCGGATCGCCCACGACCGCCCACTGGTAGTCCGGGTCCAGCGCGATCACCCAGTAGTCGGCCCACACCAGCGGCACCCAGGCCAGCCAGTCCGGCACGAAGCGCACCTGCAGCTGGCCCGGCTCGCCCGGCACCGGGCGCGCCACGCCCTCGGCCGCGATATGCCCGCCATCGTCGGTGCGGCAGGCGTTGTGCACGCTGATGCGGCCGTCGGCGCGCAGCGCGTAGGTGGCGGTGATGTCACCCACGCACTTCTTCTGGAACGACACCGGCAGGTGGGCGATCTCGTGCCACTGGCCGGCGTAGCGTCCCATGTCCAGGGCCGGGACCGAGCGCACCGGCGCGGCCGCGCTGGCGACGGTGGCCGACAGCAGCATGCCGAGGGCAAGCAGGGCAGGGCGCAGACGCATGGGAGAACTCCTCGCTGGACGACCGAGCTTAGGAGCCGGCGGCCGGGCAGGTGTAAAAGTTTCGTCATCGCCGTCCGGCGATGTGCCGTGTTTTTCACGCGTGGGCTGCGATGCGTTCACGACGAGGGGACAGCGCGATGACTAGCTTGAATGCTCCAACAGCGTCCCGACAGGGGAAAAAAGCATGATCAAGTGGGCCATCATTTTTCTGGTCATCGGCCTCATCGCCGGTGCCCTCGGTTTCGCCGGTATCGGCGGGGCGGCCATCGGCATTGCCAAGTTCCTGTTCTGGGCCGGCATCATCATCGCCGTGGTGCTGTTCCTGCTTGGCATGACCGTCGCCAAGAAGGTGAGTTAGCGCGCGGCAGCGGATGCCGCGAATGGCATGAGGCAAAAAAAAAGACCTGCATTTCTGCAGGTCTTTTCAAATAGTGGTGGCCGAGGACGGAATCGAACCGCCGACACGGGGATTTTCAATCCCATGCACCACTAGAAAAACTCTTTTAGATCAGACACTTTAGTGGTGCTACTAATGGCGTGCTGTAGCGCTAAGTGTTTGATCAATAGCGCCACCTATGCCGACCGTCCGTGCAACTTCCGTGCAACTTTCTCGATGCGCTCCGCGTCTCCAGCGAGGTGCTCAGGCGACAGGTGGGCGTACCGTAGTACGGACTGGTAGGACCGCCACCCGCCCAGCTCCATGAGGCTGCGCAGGCTGGTGCCAGCCATCACATGCCAACTGGCCCAGGTGTGGCGCAGGTCGTGCCAGGCCAACGGCTCAATCCTCGCCCGCCGTTGCGCGGCGTACCAGCCGGTGTTGCTTGCCCGGACGTACGGCGCGCTGTCCTTCTCAGATCCACTTGGGAACACCCACGGGTTCCCCGCCACCCTCTTCGCGCGCTGCTCCGTCAGGATGTCCATCGCGTTTCTGTTGAGCGGTGCGCCTATGGCCTTCTTCCCCTTGGCCTGTCTCCCCTTGATCCAAGCCACCCGCCGCTCCATGTCCACCTGTTCCCACCGCAGGCGCAGCACGTTCTGCTCGCGCCAGCCGGTGGCCAGAGCAAACAGGAAGGGCGGTCGCAGGTGGTCCGCCAGCTCGTCGTGCAGCCGCACCGCCTCGTTCTGCGTCAGCCACCGATAGTCTTCAGCGCCGTCGGCCTCCTTGATGCGGATGGTGGGCACTGAGTCCGACCAGCCCCGGCGCTGCGCGTCGCGCAGGATCGAGCGGATCAGCGCCATCATTTTGTCCACCGTGGACTGCGATGTTGGCTCGTCGGTGAAGGTGCTGCCGTCCTGCCGTCGGCGTTTGTTCTTCGGCTCAGCCTTGCGCTGGGTGGAGACGAGCGCCAGCACATCGGCGTTGATCTCGTCCAGGTGGAGGTGGCCCAGGTAGGGGGACAACCATTTCAGGTTGTGCTGATCCTTCTTGATGCTCCGTTTGCTCTTGTGGTCCTCGAACCAGGCCACGACCGCCTCGGTCCAGAGGCGCCGGGGCTTCTCGCCCAAGCGTGCTACGCGGTACTGCTCCGCGTGGATTTTCGACGCCCACTCGGTAGCGAGGTCACGGTCGACAGTCCCAGAGCTTCTAAATACTTCGCGTCCGTTGGGCGCGGTGAAGCGAATCCAGAGGATGCCTTTTTTGCCGCGCGGTTCAAGTCGGTAGGGATGGCGGGCCATTCGGGTGCTTTCGTTTCCGTGAGATATGCGTCGAGTGCTGCGCGGAGGAATCGCCAGTTTCCGCCGACCTTGCGGCCGGGCGGGCCTTTGCGCTTGCGCATCCAGTTGCGCAGGGTGACGGGGTGGTACTGCAGGTAGGCGGCGGCGGTCTCCAGGTCCATCACGTCCGGCCATAGCTTTTCAGCCGCTCCCACGATTCACCCCCTTGATCGAGCCGGCCTCGCGCGCAGGCGTGAAGCGCATCGGCAGCTGCAGCACGTTGTCCGCCGCCGGCGCATCGATCACGGGCAGCACCTTGCGCGCGCTGCGTGCGGGGCGATTGATGCGCCGCCATTCCGCCAGGGCTGCCTCGGGCTCTGCGTGCTTGCTGGTCGCCCTGCAACGGCATTCGACCAGGTGGCCGCCGCCGGCGGTCAGGCCGCGCAGGTCGAGGATGTGGCGCGCGCTGTGTCCGGCGGCGCAGGCCGGCAGCCCCTCGGGGTGGCTGATGTGTCGCTGGGTCATGGCAGAATCGGCTCCAACAGGGAGGGGTTATGGCGATTGAGTTCTGTCCGCTCGATGCGGCGTGGGGAAACTGGGCGGACTGGGCAGCGGTCGTGGTAACGGCCGCTGCCGCCATTGCGGTTTTTTGCCTGACGAGGGCGGCTAACCGCACGGTTAAGGCCTCGTATGAATTGAGCAAGGCGATTGACGCGAGCGCGCGCACGGCGCGCAGAGATGAGGCTATGGTCGTCGCCATCGCCATCTACCCAGAAGTGGTTGTTGCCGTTCAGCGGTACAGGCACGTGGTCGACGTCCTTGATCGAGAAGGCGACTGGCTGGCGCGCCATGCAGTCGATGAGCACATCCCACAGCTGATGGCGGCGAAGGCCCATCCGAAGCTCGATGAAGGTATGACCAGGTTCCACCTGCTGCCGCAGGACCTCTCGATCCTGCTGACAGCGGCATTGGGGAAGCAGAAGGCCGCCGAAGAACATGCGGAGCGCTATGGCGTGCTTCCGATGTCGCAGCAAGAAATAGATGCGTTCCGCGCCGAGGTCCTGGAGAACGCAAGGATTTTGGCGCGAGACTTCAAGCACGCAGAGGATATCCTTGGGGCGATCTTCGGAATCGATCCGAGGAACTGATTGGGCGCCGGAGAGCTTCAAGCTGCTTTCTCCGCGGCACAGATCGCTGCCAGGTCGAGCTCGTCCGCGCGGTCGCGCAGGCAGCGCGTAGCGCGATCGCCATATCCTTGCGGCTGTCGTGGCGGTAGTAGTTCAGGCCGACGAAGTGCAGCGCGCCGGCGTGGTCGCGCCGGAACAGGCGATAGGCGGTGATGCCGGTGTCGCCCTTCGGGAGCCTGCCCCAGGAGAAGCCGTCGTTCTTCTTCGGCGGGCGGCGGGCGGCTCACGACTTCACCGCCTTGAACTCGATGACCCACACCCAGGGGTTTGCCGCCCACTGGCCGCCGGTGCTATCCCAGAGCGTCTGGAAGCTGATCTGCGGCGTCAGCGATTCGTGCATGCCGCCGTTGAAGGTGAACCGGCCGCCGATCTCCTCGATGCCCTCGGCGAGTGCATCGGCCTCGCTGATCGCCTGCAGGCGCTCCACGCGGACGGCGGTGATCTCCAGCACCAGGCGGCAGGCCCAGCGCGGCATGTGGATGGAAGGGACGTAGCCGCGCGCTGCAGCGTCAGGCAGGATCCAGTCGTCGTCGGGTCCTGCCTGCGAGGTGAATGGAACCCACTGGCCATCTGCGGCGTAGGTGATGCCCACAGAATCGCAGTCGCATGCGTCTTCGCAGCAGCTGTGAATGACACTTGGCCGCCATGTCTCCCTCAGCCACAGCCGGTCGCCGGGCTGGCCGAAGGGGCAGACGATCTCCGGTTCTTGGCCCATCAGCTTCCGCACGGCCCAAACGGGGCCGCCAACCCGATGGTGTTGGGCGCCGGGCCAGCTCGGCGGCAGCCAGCAGTAGTCGATCCCAGCCAAAGCGCGCACGTCTTCGGGTGTCGGCGGTTGAGGCTTCACGACGCGCCGGGTCTGGGTCTTCTGGCCGGCCAGGATGGCGCGCACCATGTCGCCGTTGAACAGGATGGGACGCTCGCGCATCAGCGGGGCTCCTTCGGCAGCAGGGTGGGGCCACGGCGCAGCGGCTTCACTGCGGCCTGCGTGGCGGTGGTGTGCGGGATCGGGCCGGTGTGGCGGTACTCACGGAGTGCGTCGGACACGAACCGGCCGCGCTCGCGGCGCTGCACGACGTACTCGGGGAACGCTTCGCCCGGCAACAGCGCCTGGGCTTCGTCCATGAGCGCGACGAACTTCCGCTGCCATTCGAGGGGCATGGACTGGAGCGTGCGGCGCGGCACGACCAGGTAGCCGGCCCGGCCGAGACCGAACGCTTGCCAGACGGGGCCGTCGCAGTACGGATTGATGGCGTGCTGCTGTTTGGTGTCAGCCATTGGTAGTGGCCTCCCAGCGCTTTATCGTTTTGCAGTAAGCGATCACCTTTCGGCAATCGGGACAGGTGATCTTCTCGCTGGGATCTGCGAACAGAACATCCGGCTCGTCGGCGCAGTCTTTGAGGTGATTGCAGTCCCAGGCGACACCGCACAACGTGTACTCGCCGGTCACTGGGGTTCTGGTGTGTTTGACCGGCTCAGCCATTGCCCACCCCCGGCGCTGCATCGCGCTGGTCGATCAGGGTGCGAACAGCTGCATCAAGCCGGCTCTTCGCGGTCAACTCGCGCTCGTAGGCGGTGCGACAAGAAGCCCGCCCACCCGCCGCGCCACTCATTGCACTGACGGTGTGATACCTCTTCTTCGCCTCGGCGTACTCGCTATCAGCTGCCGCAAGCTCGGCAACGAGCGGACCCAGGTCGATGCCCTGCGCGGGCGTGGCGCGATAGAGCGGCTGAGTGAACTTCCCGGCACTGCTTTTGCGCGCGGGCAGGTAGTGACCGCCCTCACCGCGTTGCGGATCTGCGTGTGCTTCCAGTTGTTCCGGGCTGACCCAAACCGCCACCTCCTGCGCCGCCGGCTGGCGGGCGGCGAGGGCCTGTACCGCCTCCCACGCAATTTGAACACCGTCCCCGACGTATCGCCCGCTGGACAGTTTGTCCCGGTTGTAGGAATTTTCTTTCAGCCACGCTTCGAACTGCGCGCGCGCATCCCCCTGCACCTCGCCAACCTGCTCGTGCTTCTCATTGAGCTGGCGCAGCGTCATCTGCAACACGGTACTGGCGCCGCTCTCGCCATCCGATTCATGGCCGAACACCTTTTGATGCAGAGCCTCGGCCAGCTCTTCCAGTTCGTTCACGCAAGCGACGGCATCAGCGAGTCCGCCGGGGAAGCGGTCGTCTTCGACCACCTCGCCAACCTGCATCACCTGCGCTTTCATGGGTGAGCTGCGGTTGGCTGCTTGACCTGCGCCACCCACCTCCGGCGCCGCATCGCGCAGGCTGTCGATCGCTGCGTCCAGCTCTGCCGGCGTGTGCCCGGATACGAACGCCAAGTCGCCATCGTCATCTGCTTCTTCCACCGACACGGTGACGCCGCTCTGTTCGCGCACCCAGCGCCAGCGGGCGGCGTCCTGCTGCTGCCCCAGGTCGATGCCATGCGCGGGCGGCGCGGCGTAGACCTGCATCATGCGAACCGGCTCGCCTGCGACGAAGTCTTCGCCCACGCTCTCCTGGACTGCTTTCCTTGCGGAATCGCTGTCACCACCGAACACCTGCTGCCCGTGATGGATCGCCCCGGCCGGATCAAGCGCGATCCAGAAGCCCACCGGCTCCTGCGCCCCCGGCGCTGCAACGCGCTGGCTGTCGATCAGCGGCAGCCAGCCAACCGGCGCGCCCGTGCCCTGTGTAAAGTGGTCGTGCGTCCAACACCAGCCTGCGAACTGCCAGCCGATCCTTGCGCCTTCACTCACGTTATCGTCGTTGCATGCGCCGATGGTCCATGTAGCGCCGATGCTGTCCTCGATGGCGTTTTCATCGAAGTCCACCAGCAGGCGCACGAGCGTGCCGTCGCGTGGCGCGGTGTCCATCGGGCGCGGCGCCAGGTCGATGCCCTGCGCGAGGCTTTCCCCCATGCGGACCTTCACCAGGTCAAGGCAGGAATCGTCGGAGCCGTAGTAGCGGCCATCGGACCGGTAGTTCGATCCGTGCGAGGATTTGAACGGCTTGTTCGGATTCCCGCTGTGCGCGGTGATCTGGATTTCTCCGCCACTGCGGAGCTGATAGGTCCGACCGACCTCCAAGGTCTGGAAGGTGGTCCAGCTCTGGGACGGCTCCTGCGCCCCCGGCTGGCGGGCGGCGAGGGCGGCTTGCCACGCCTGCCAGGCATCTTCCGTGTACAAGTTGCCGTACTGCCCATTTCGTTGCAGCCCGGGGACGTCGCGGCGATGAACCTGCATGTCGCGGTCCTTCGCCCACGCCTCAAACTGTGCGCGCGCGCCCCACTTCCCATCACCAGCTTGCTGCTCGCTAATTGCGGCGGACAAGGCGCGAGACAACCAGCGGATACGATCCTTGGCGGCGGTCAGGTAGGTGATGCCCGGCAGCGCCGTGCCTGCGGCCAGGTCAGCCATCGTGGGTTGCTCGTTGCCATGCATGAACACGGCGTTTGCCAGCTCGTCGTCCGTCAGATGGCCCAGGGTCAGCGCGGCGCGCAAGCAGTTGTACCGGTTGCCGTGGGGGTCGGGCCGTCCGGCCGCCGCCCATTTGGTCGCCGGCGTGGCGGGCACGAGTGCAATGGTGAAGCAGCTCGGGCTGTGCTCTTCGATGCGTGCTTTCTCGCGCGCTGTGATGGCGCGCTCGCCGCCGTCCCACCACATGGGTGCGGCGGACGTCGGCAGCGCTTCGGCGGCAGGGCGGGTCACGACTTCACCTCCGCGGCATCGCCGTCCTGGCTGTCGGCCAGCAGGCCGTCCCAGCACACCGCGCAAAGCGGGACGCCTTCGCTGTCATGGTTGGTGACCGGGCCGCACTCGGGTTGCCCGGCTTCACAGGACTCGCCAAGGTCCTCAGCGGTGATGACGTGGCTGGCGATGTTTCCGACCCGCCAGAAGTTCACGGTTTCGACCCGGTCGGCCCAGTCGGCGACCAGGTGCTGCAGCTCCTTGAGCTGTTCAGCGGACACCACGGCCAAGTAGTCTTCGGACGCTTCACCGGCGTCCTCATAGGCCCGCTCCTGCATCGCTTCAACGATAGAGCTGGCGTCGATCAGAGCTTCCGTCTCCACCTGCACGACGTCGCCGATGTAGACAGTGCTGCCTACCGGAAGATCACCGCCGTGATGATCAACAGCCGCGGCGATGGCTCCGGCCACGCTGTCGCACTGGTCGCGGAACGTCTCCTGGTCGATGCTCCAGCTGTACTGCACAGATGCTGCGTTGGTGTCGGTGGTCATGGCTGGCTTCCCTTCGCGTGGTCTTTGATGCGATCGATGAGGTAGGTGGTTTCGGTGCGCCACTTGGCGCGGTCCAGCGGGTTCATGTGCTTCGTGAGGTACTGGAGCTTTTCGAGCGGCTCGATCAGCCACCTCAGAGAGAAGGGCGTGTCGGAGCGGTGGTCGCGGATCGGCGCGAACGGCCTGCAGTCCGGCCCCGCGAGCCACTCGGTTTCGCCGCAGTCCAGGCATTCGCCCTGGCCGCTGCTGCCGGCCGGCCATCGGTGGTCCTTGTGCTTGCCGGCGGGCGGGTGCAGATAGAGCGCGCGAAGTTCCAGCTTTCGGCGCCGGTAATGCGCCACCTCGCCCATTTCGGCCGGGCGCCACGGCTGGGTGCTGTGCCGCGGCCTGCACTCGTATCGAGCCGGGCTCTGCGTGCCGTACAGCTGGGTCAGGAGCGTCTGCGTCCAGGCCTGCACCACTGCGGCCGGCACCGGCTCGCCTGCGGCGCCAGCACGGCGCATGTCACGCACGGTCGAGGCCACGGTCGGCGCCTCAGCCATCGCGACCGCGCCTCCACGCGTCGGGCACCTGGCTGGCGCAGAGCAGGGCGCCCATCAGCATGTAGACGCCGGTGTCGTTGATGCCTGCCCAGTGCATGGCGCCGGCGACGGCCGCGAGCAGGGCGCAGAGCAGCACCAGGACGGCGGCGCGCCAGTGGCGGATCAGTGCGCGCATCGGATCTGCTCCATGAGGCGCGCGAACTGCTCTTCCTGGCGGCGCAGCGCCCAGTGGACCCCGGCCCACGCGCCAGTGGCGAAACCCAGCACCAGACCGAATGAGAAGTCGATGGCGTTCATGCGGCGTCGCCTCCGTTGCCGCGCGCTGCGCGGGCGAGGGTACGGGTCATGTCGGACGCCGCGCGGCCTGCGCTCTTGCGGCCGTCCAGCACCTCGCGGCGCGCCAGCGCGGCGGCGCGGGCGATGTGATGCGCGGCGTAGCCCATGCGCTTGGCGGCGATGGCCACGGCGAGGCCGGCGCCGTTGGCGCGCGCTGCGTTGTCGACGGGGAACTGCAGGACGACGGCGCTCATTCGGCGGCTTCCAGCATGCGCAGGGCGATAGCGGGGCGCAGGTTGGCCTCCTCCTTCAAGATCGCCTTGATGCGGGCCGGGGTGGTTCCGTTGCGCTCTGCGGCGCGCACCAGGAAGTCACGTCCAACACTGGCAACAGCAGCCTTGGCCTTGATGCGGAGAGCGGCCAGCTCGGCGCGGCGCGCTTTGATCTCGGCGCTCCGAGCCTTGCGCGCGACGGCGCCAAGCTTCGCCTGTTGTGCCTTGTAGGCGTCGAGCTGTGAATCGATGCAGCCGCGCTTACGCAGCGGCACGTTCAGTACGCCGTGGTCGAGGCTCATGCCGCCACCTGCTGGGTGCCGCGCAGGTCTGCGGCGGCGCGCAGGAGCTGCGCGGCGGCGTCTTCGGCTTCGGTGGCGGAGAGGTAGACGCGGCCAGCGGCGCCGACGTACATGGCGACCTTGCCGGTGACGGGTTGGGCTTGGACCTGGACGGGTCCGGAAGAGGTGCTGAGGGCCAGGGTGGCCATGCTGATCTCCGTGCCCCGGCCCGGATGGGCGGTTCGTGGGGCGACGGAGTTAGGTTAGGAGAAGCTAATTATTCAGTCAATAGGACTAGCTAACATTGGTGCTGTGATAGCTGAACAGAGGTGCATTTTGTTCAGCTTTCGGCCGTCTATCGATCGAAGCTGAATACCGTGGGATACTTTTGCAGAGCCGTCGCAGGATGGACGGCGACAGGGGGATAACATGGAAGAAATGACAAAGTTCCGCATCACATACGACGGCCCAGCGCTTGCCACTCACGAGATGGACGCGCGCGACCTTGCGCCTGCGCTGTTGGCGATGGCTGACCTACTCGACGCGAGCGTGAAGGCCTTGCACGGTGACCGCGCCAAGGCGCAGATCAACGTTAAGGGTTCTTTCAAGACCGGCAGTTTCAACATTGATTTCAACACTGCGGTCAGCTTTGTAAAGGCAGTCAAGGACATTTTTGCCGGTGACGGAATGACTGCCGTCGCGAATGCGATCGCGGTGCTGGGATTCTTGGGATTCGTCGGTAAGAAGGGTGTTACGCACGCATTGAAATGGATGCGTGGTCGGAGGATCACAAACGTTCAGATCGAGCAGACTGGTCTGGCTAGGATCTTCTGCGATCAGGACTCGATCGAGGTTGAAATCGAGGTTCTTACCCTCCTTCGGGATGTCGCCGTTCGAGAGTCGCTGGATCAGGTGCTGGCGCCGTTGGACCGAGAAGGAGTTGACACCTTTGTGGCGGGCACGGATACCCAGCCGTATGTGGTGATCGATCAGGCAGAACGCGCGTACTTCGCACCGCCTGCCGGCGTCGAAGAGCTTTTGCTCGAAGATACTCGGCGAATGGTCTTCTCCATCCTGTCGCTGGCGTTCAAGGACGACAACAAGTGGCGATTGTCGGACGGAACTTCGACCATCAACGCTCTGATTTCTGATGCCGGCTTCTTGGCCGGAGTGAACTCGAACGAGATTTCCTTCAGCAAAGGCGACGTCCTGATCTGCAACGTCCTTGTGAAGCAATGGCTGACGCAGTCCGGTGCCAGAACCGAGTACGAAATCGTGGAGGTGATCGAGCATCGACACGCAGCCAGACAGATACCTCTACCTGGCATAGATCCGGTAAGGCCAATAAAGAAGTCGCCCCGGCCCTAGAAAGAAGCCCTACAAATGTAGGGCTTCTTCATGCTGCGAACAGCTTGACTAGAAGCGGCGCAGGCCAGCGTGGATCAACGCCTTCCCTAAAATGCTCACTTCTCCTTCGTCCGCCTTGTAGGTGGGGAAGTCTGGATTGATGCTTACCACGTACATGCCGTCTCCGCGCTTCTGCAGCATCTTGATCTGAGTCTCGCCACCGATGTTGATCAGATAGTAGTCGTCGCCATCGAAGTAGTCGCAGGTGGTGTCAATCCAGATGATGTCTCCGTCCTCGAGCTTGGGGCGCATCGAGGGGCCGCGGCCAGTGATGATCTGGATCCGGCCAGGCTGTGGCAGGTAGCCGAGCTTGCGCCGCACTTCCCATTCGGCCACCTCAATCGTCTGTACTACCTCGGGGTAGTCCTGGTTGACGATCCCTGCACCCATGCCAGCACCCCCTTCGAACAAGTCGAAGCGAACATAGCCGGGAGGGGTCTCAGTCTCTAAGACTGTTGAGACGTTGTAACTACCATCCGTCTCTCTAACCTGGTTGCTGCGGTCCGGCTGTCCCTTGCCGGTTGCGAGCCAACCCTCGTCCACCTGCAGCGCCTTGGCTGCGGCTAGGAGGTTCTCTCCACGGAGGAACTTCGCCTTGCCGCTGAACCAGCCATTCACGCTAGGGGCGCTAATGCCGACGCGGCGCGCCAGTTCGGCTTTGGTGATGCCGGCTTGGGCGATAGCTATGGTTAGTCGATCAGCGAGTGTGCTCATTAGGTAAGGCTAACGAGGTTTTTGTTAGGACTGGCTATTGACTCAGTCATTAGCTAGTCCTAACCTCTCCGAATGGACAAGCCAACCGACTCGCAAATCATTGACCGTTTGGGTGGGACCACCGAGGTGGCCCGCATCTGCCAGATCAAACCGCCATCCGTCAGCGAGTGGCGTGTCGCGGGCATTCCGCCCGCTCGCCGCCAGTACCTGGAGCTGCTCAGGCCGGACGCCTTCGGGCACGTGTTGGCTGTGGAGCCTCGCGCCATCGGCGTGCTCGTAGATAGTCGGATGAGCAAGCGCGCGCTGCGCGCTCGGCTGGGCCTGGCTACCGACGCTCACCTCGCGAAGGTGCTGCAGCTGCCGGTTGAGCAGGTGGCGGCCTGGCCGGAAGAGCAGGGCGTTCCGGCCCTCCCGCAGGTGATGAAGCTGCTCGGCGTGCAGGAGCCGGCCCCGGCCGCTGCTGCTCCCGAGGACCCCGACGCCGGCCGCATCGATCTCGACGTCCACGCCGCCTGACTGGCCGTCCTTGGCCTTCGTCCCTGAGTTGATTTCGTCCATAGCGCAGATGGTGCGCCACCCGGGCCCGGCCCGAAACCTTGAAACACCCGTCTTCCCAAGGTGACCCATGACCTGCCGTACTTCCTCCATTAACTGGCTCGACTGCCTCTACAACGCCGTGCGCAAGACGCCGGGCGGTGTCGCCGAGGCCGCCAAGTGGCTGACCGATCGCCGCGGCAAGTCCATGCACCCCGAGACGCTGCGCGCGAAGCTCAACGGCACGGAGGGCGAGTCGGTGACCATCGAGATCGCTGAGTTGCTGACCGAGTGGATGCAGCAGAAGGTCGGCGGCAGCGAGTACGCCCTGGAATGGATGCAGGCCTTGGCCGGGCAGTTCGGCATGGCCGTGGACGCAGTGCCGCCGCCGCCCGAGGGCGGTTGGTCGGACGAGATCGGGGCCATCCAGACGAAGCTGCTGGAGATCACCTCGCGGGTAGGCCGTTTGTCCGGCACCGCGCTGGACGCGATGTCCGACCGCTGCATCGACAGCGACGAGGCAGAGCTGATGGTCAGCGAGGTCCGCGCGCTGCGCACGATGGCGCATCGCCTGGAGCGCAATGTGGCGCGGGCTGCGCGGAAGGGGACGGGGAAGGGGAGGGCACGCCGATGAACCATCCGGCACGCGCTACCGATGTTGGCACCAGCCACGAGGCTGCCCACCACCTCATCGCCAGTGGCCAGCAGGCCATCCAGCAGGACCGGGCCGCGAAGGCGGTGCAGCAGCACCCCGGCCTGACCAGCATGGAGCTGGCGCGGGCGACAGGTCACGACCGCTACATGCTGGCCCGCAGGCTGCCTGAGCTGCTGGAGGGTGGGCGCGCGTGGCGCGGTCCGAAGAAGCCGTGCGAGGTCAGTGGCCGCAGCGCGTGCACCTGGTGGCCGGTGGCCACGGGCGACAACTACACACTGGCGGTCTGAGCCATGTCCACCATCATCATGAGCAGCTGCTGGCCGTTGCAGGGGCTGAGCGTCACCCAGAAGGCGGTGCTGATCTCGCTGGCGGATCAAGCCAACGACGACGGTGTGTGCTGGCCGGCCATCGGGACCATCGCCAAACGCTGCTGCATGTCGGCGCGCGCTGTGCGCAGTGCGATGGACCATCTTGAGGTTGTCGGGCTGCTGTCCCGCGAGCGCAGGTTCAACAGCAGCAACGTCTACGTTGTCACGCCGGCGAAGTTCGACGCTGCTGCCACTGCTTCGAGGAGCAAGCGCAAGGTTGGGAAATCGGGGGATGCAGCGGGCGCAGGTGATGCGCCCCATGCAGGGGGTGCGCCCGATGCACCCGGGGATGCGCCCGGTGCAGGGGGTGAGGCAGCGGGCGCAGGTCTGGAGGTGCGCCCCGTGCCGCCTAACCGTCATATAACCCCCATTGAACCGTCAGGAGAACCGTCATCTCCGGCGGGCCTGCCGGCCACGCCGCCGGCAGAGGACACCGAGACGGAACTGCAGGCCGCATGCCGGGCCACCTGGGCGGCGTACGCGGTGGCCTATCGCAACCGCCACGGCGCAATGCCGGTGCGCAACGCGAAGGTCAACGCCAACGTGAAGCAGATCGTCCAGCGCCTCGGCCGCATTGAGGCGCCGCAGGTGGCTGGGTGGTTCCTGCGGGTCAACGAACGGATGGTTGTCCAGGGCATGCACGACCTCGGGCTGCTGCTGGCGCGCTGCGAGGCGTACCGCACCCAGTGGGCCACCGGGCGGCAGGTGACCGAGACCAGCGCCCGCCACACGGACCAGACGCAATCGAACGTCAGCGCGGCGGATGAGGCGAAGGCCCTGCTGCGCCAAGGGAGGGCTGCCCATGCTGTGTGACCACGAACAGGACCACCTGGTTGACCTGCTTGTCGCGACCGCTGAGGTGATCGGCGACCAGATGCGGCCCACCACTGCCGCGTACATGGTGCATGACCTTGCCTGCTACCCGATGCCGGTTCTGGAGGCCGCGCTGGCCGGTTGCCGCCGCGAGCTGAAGGGGCGGCTGTCACTGGCGGCAGTGCTGGAGCGGATCGACGACGGGCACCCTGCACCAAACGAAGCATGGGCTATGGCCATCCAGGCGGCTGACGAGCGGGCCACGGTGGTCTGGACCACGCTCACGCAGCAGGCATGGTCTACGGCGCTGCCGCTGGTGCTGGCGGGCGACAAGATCGCCGCTCGCCCTGCGTTCCTCGAAACCTACGGTCGGCTGTTGAAGGAGGCGCGCGCTGCCCGCCAGCCGGCTACCTACACCCCATCGTTGGGCTTCGATGCGGCCTGCCGCCGCGCCGCGCTCTCGGATGCGCTGGCGAAGGGGCTGCTGCAGCACGAGCAGGTGAGCCACCACCTGGAGCTGGCCGCGCCGGCGCCGACGTTCAACGCCGTGGCACTGCTTGCGGGGAAGGTCGAGGCATCGCCCGGCGCGAGCGAGAAGACCCGGGCGCGGCTGGAAGAGCTGGCACGGGAGCTGGCCGCCTGATGCGCCCGCTCAGGACCCAGCTGGACATCTTCGAACACGACCCGGCGCGGCTGGCCAAGGCCAACCGTGTGGCTGCCGAGACCGCGCTGCGCGACGTGCAGTTCAGCGCGACCGAGCGTCAGGAACGCCACGACTACTACCTGGGCGAGGCGCTGCGGCTTGAAGCGCTGGCCCGCCAATGCAAACCCGCGCCGGCCCGCCGCCGCCGCACCACCAGACAGACAGGAGCAACACCACGATGAAGCCGCTGGTCATCTACCACGCAAACTGCGCCGACGGGTTCACCGCTGCAGGGTTCACGGTCCCCCGCGACCACGAGCTGGCGAGGGCCTGATGGACTTCAACGCTTACAGCACCCGCAGCAGGTTCGCCGCCGAGATCAACGCCGGATATTCGGCCCGGCTCAACGGCCAGCGCCTGAGCGACAACCCGCACCTGGTATGGATCGAGTGCGAAACCGAGGATGGGGCCAACCGCAGGGCTGGAGCGCTGAGCGAGAAGGCGCAGGCCTGGCAGCACGGGTGGAGGCTGGCCGACAAGGACGAAAGTGGTAGGGGAGGCGCGCGCTGATGAGTGCCAGGAAGATGCTCGCCCAGTTCACGACCGACCAGTTGCTGGAAGAGATCGTCCGGCGTCGCGAGGACCGGAAGGACATAGGGGACGTGCAGCCCTGCGATGAATGCAGGCACTTCAAGTTCTGGATCACCAGCGGCGAAGCGCCCAAGGACTACAACCCTTGCGAGCTGGGCAATCGGATGCGCTTTCACATGGCCGGTGACGGTGAGGACCCGCATAGCAGCATCGGCTACTACCGGCGCGTATGTGTCTCTCGCTCCCCGCGAGAGGGGGCAACCTGATGTGGTCCAAGGCACCACCGCCGACCGCAGCCGAGGCTGCTCGCATCGAGGCATCCAAGGTGGGGCCGTGCATGGCCTGTCTGGTCAGGTACTCACAGGGCCTGATGGCGCAGCGTCATGTGGTCTACGGCTGCGAATACAACCACACGAAGTCGGGAAACATCCGGCGGGGTCACTTCTTCGGATACGCCCTGTGCCAGTGGCACCACCAGCGCTATCGGCGCGAGGACATGACTGAAAAGCAGATGGTGGAACGGTGGGGACCGCCACTGCATTGGTCCAAGCAATTTCACGAGGCATTCGGCTCGGACGACGAGCTGATCGCACAGCAGACGTTCGTCAACGAACAGAGGCAGGCAGCATGACGACCAGTACCACCCACGACCTGACCCCGGACGCGATTCGCGCCTGGTTCGCAGACCAACCCGCCGGCGCGCTGTTCACGATGCCGGCAATCAGCAAGGCATTCGGCGTGGCGCCGGGGGAGGAACGGCGCAGGCTGGCCTCGTCGGTCCGCTGCGGCTTCCTGTGCGGCTTCCTCGAGCGGACGCAGGTGGCAGCCGGCACCGCGTATCGGGTGAGCGGCAAGAGCATGCGGAGGGAGAGGTTGAGCGAGGAAGAGCGGCGCGAGCGCAGCTTGGCGAACCAGCGGGCGCGCCACGAGCGTCATCGCCGCGCCAAGGGCGTTAAGCCGGTGCCGAACCGTTCGAAGCTGGTCCGGGCGGCGCGGGTGAATCTGCAGGCGGCCGGGGTGTCGCCGCCGACCGTCGCGGCGGCCGGGCGAGCGCCCGAGACGGTAGAGCAGTTCCTGGCGCGCGGTGGCCGGGTACACCGGCTGGCGGCGGGCTGGGACCAGACGGCGCGGGCGGCATGAGCGAAATCGAGACGCGCGCGCGGGAGCTGCTGAACGCGCACATGCAAAATCTACCCGGAGCGCCCTGGAAAACTCAGCCAGTCCAGGTATACGAGCGGGCGCTGTCAGCGATGATTGACGCCCTCACGCCGCCCGAGGGCTACGTGCCCGCGACCGCTGTTCTGGGCACCGCAACGCGTTTGCGTCGCCTCGCATCGGCCGCAAGTCCGCTGGGGCGGAAGGCGTACATCAAGGCCGCCGAGGAAATTGAGATGACAGTCAGCGCCGCTCGCCCGGAGGTGACCGGTGGCTGAGCCCGCCCTGGAGCTGGTGCTCCCCTGGCCGAGCAAGGACCTGTCGCCGAACGCGCGTGTCCACTACCGGGTGAAGGCGCAGGCCACGAAGACCGCACGGCAAACGGCGGTGCTGCTGGCCTATGAGGCCGGATGGCGAGGCCTGCGGCTGCCGGAGGGCCGGCTGTATCTGTGGATCGAGTGTTACCAGGCGCCGGGCAAGAAGCTCCCGGACGACGACAACATGATCGGCCGGTGCAAGCCCTACCGGGATGGCATCGCCCAGGCGCTGGGCATCGACGACAAGCGGTTCCGCTGCCTCCCGTTCGTCCATGACGAGCGCCGGCCCGGAGGGCAGGTAGTGATGCGGATTACGGGTAGTCCCCGGGAGGGGGAGTAGGTCGCGAGTGGTGCGACGGAAGGGCGGCAAGCTGGCTGGATGGACCTGACCTGCTACGACGACAAGGCGCTGGAGCTGCTGAGCGGCATCCAGCAAGACATAGCCGCGATGCGCTGGGCAAGGGCTTGGAATGCCCCGGCCCAGAGGCAGCAGGCAGAGCAGGCACTGCGCCGAGCACGCGCGCTGCGCCGTGAAATCAATCGACGAGAGCGACAGGGGAATGGGCATGGCAGACGTACGTGAGTTGATGGGCCGACTGGGGCCGACGACCGTCAAATTCGACACCGGGCGCGGCGGAGTGCCGGCCCTCACCAACCAGGACATCGCGGCGGCGCTCGGCATGGTGCCTGCTGGCCTGGGCAGGGAGCTGCTGGAGGCGCTGTGGTGGCCGGAGAGCGGCGCGCGGCGTACCCAGCGAGTGCGCCAGGCGGTAATCGCCCTGGTAGCACCGGAGTACATCCGGCAGCAGCAGGCCTTGAGCCTGGCACGTACCGAGTTCGGCATTGCGAAGGCGTGCATGGGGTGGGCGGGTGGTGCCGTGACCGATGCCCAGCGAGTGGAGCGCAGCCGGGCGGAGGCGAAGCTTGAGGCCGTGCGCGCGCTGTGCTGGCCGAACAACACGATGGAACAGCTCGGCACGCTCACCGCGGCTGTAATCAGTGAAATGGCGGGCGCCGGGAACTGTGCTGGCTGTGAGGGCCGTAGGGTCCAGGCTGCCGCCGACAGCTCCGGCGTGGTGGAGTGCGAATGCTGCGACGGCACCGGTCTTGAAGCGCTCAGCGGCCGGAAGCGCGCCATAGCCATCGGCGCAGATAAGTCGGCCTACCAGCGGTTCTGGCAGCCCGTGTATGAGTGGATGCTGGAGCGGATGAGGGGCGCTGAACGGGAGGCTGCGGAAGCATTCAATCGGGCGGTATCGCGCGCTGCGTAATGGGGACTTGATGAGTCCCCGGAATGGCGGGCAATCTTGCCACCATCCAGACGCAAGCCCCGGCCACAGCCGGGGCTTTTTCTTTGCCCGCGACCCAGCCGGATCAACCCTCGTGCCCAGCCGGCGCAGGGGCGGGCACCAATCAACCGGGAGGGGCATATGCCGAACCGGACATTCCACGGGGCAACCATGCGGGACGAAATCATCACCACCGCAGTGAGTGCTGCGGCAAAGGCGGTTCCGCCAGTCACTGTGGCCAGCGCGGTCGCTGCCGGCGCAAGCCTGGATCGCGTGGTGGTGGTGTTGACCATCATCTACCTGGTGGGCCAGATCAGCTATCTGTGCTGGCGTTGGGTCCGCGAGTGGCGCCAGAGGGCGCGCGCATGAAGGGCCGGATTGCTGTGCTTGCGGTCGTCCTTCTGGCAACGCCCGTCGTCGTCATGTTCGAGGGCGTGGAGCAGAAGGTGTATCGCGACCCGGTAGGCATTCCGACTGCCTGCGTAGGCGAGACCGACAAGGAGGTCGTCGGCTTCAAGCAGCAGTTCAGTCGGGATGAATGCCTCGCCGTCATGGGCGCCAGCCTCCATGCCCATGCTGTCGCGATGGACAAGTGCATCACCCGTCCTGTCGAGCGGCACGAGGCGGCAGCGGTACTGAGCTGGTCCTACAACGTGGGCACCAGCGCGGCGTGTGCCTCGACGCTCGTCCGCCTGCTCAATGAAGGGAAGCCGTTCTGCCAGGAACTCGACCGCTGGACCTTTGCCGGCGGGCGCCAGTTGCCGGGCCTGGTGCGGCGGCGCACCGCCGAGCGGGCCCTGTGCGAGGGAAGGTCGTGAACCGAACTGCGGCAGTAGCCGTCGCCGCGCTGATCTGGTCCGCGCTGCTTCTTGTGGGTGGGTTCATCGCGGGCTGGTGGTGGCGTGGCGATCGCGCCACGGCAACTGAATCCACCCGCGCATCTCTCACAGCGGGCGCGGCGCTGGACCAGGTGAATGCCACCCGATCAACCGAACATGCGGCGGCCGACACGATGGCCGCCATCGGAGCCAAGCTTGAAGAAGATCGCAAGACGGCCGAGGCCGTCCCTGCTGCTGTTGTGGCTCAGCTGCGTGATGGCACTCTCCGGCTGCGCGACGACCTCGCCACCTGCCACACCGACCGCCTGTCCCAGGCTGCCGCCGGCGCCGCCGAACGTGATGCGCGCGCCGAACTACGTCCAGAGGTTGCAGGAGCTTTTGTTCGAATCGTCACCGACGCCGAGCAGGACATCATCGCCTGCCAGGCCGTCGTCGAAGCCGACCGGGCCGCGATCCAATGACTGACAAACTGGTCGAGCGCCTGGTGCTGGCCATCGAGGCGCAGCAGGCAACGATCGCGCAGCAGGCAGAGCAGATCGGGCTCTTGGTTCAGTCGGTGGCGATGCTCCTGGGCGAAGAGGTGGGGACGCCTGTCGCCGAGGACGCGGCCGCGCCACGCACTGACATGGACGGGAACCCGTACTGATGCCAAGTCGAGCGCCAAGGCACCGGCCACACGGCGGCGCGGTGAAGCAGCATGCACCACCGGAGCGCAATCGGCAGGCCGAGCGCGCGCTCGCCACCAATTCCACTTACTGGCTGCGATTGCGCGCTGTGGTGCTGTCTCAGTCACCACTATGCGTCGCGTGCATGGCAGAAGGCCGGACTACCGCCGCCAGCCACGTGGACCATCGGGACGGTGACAGCCGGAACAACGACCTGTCGAACCTTCAGGGTCTATGCCGGCCGTGCCACAGCGCCAAGACCGCGCGAGAGGATGGCGGGTTCGGGAACAGGCGGGCATCGCGCACTTATCCACAGAAACCTGAACGATAACTGCCGAAATGAGTTATCCACAGAAACCTGAACGGGGGGTGGTCGAAAGTTCGACCTGAACGCGTCCCGATACGTGCGCCAAGGTGTTTATTTGCACCGTCAGTTGAGAAAAACCATTTTTTCGCGGTGAACATGCCGCCCCTCGGAACGAACATGGCGAACCCCCGCAAACCGACATCGCTGAAGGTGGTGGCCGGCACGGATCGCCCTGACCGCGCCCCGCCGGCGGCCGCCGCCGAGCTGCCGCTGGTGTCTGACGTGCCGCCGGCGCCGGACTGGATGCCGAACCCTCATGCCGTCAAGGAATGGAACCGCCTGGCGCCAATCCTCCATGCGAACAAGCTGCTCACTGAAGCCGGCCTGTCCGCCTTCGGCCAGCTGTGCGCCTTGCATGGCAATACTGTGCAGCTCTACGCCGCCGGCCTGGCGCCGGTAGCGTCGATGGTGTCGCAGCTGCGCGGCCTGATGAACGACTTCGGTCTGACCCCAGTTGCGCAGGGCAAGGTCAGGCCGTCAGGCGACGTCGAGAAAGCTGGGAACGCCTTCGCCAACAACGGTGCGAAGCGGAAGACCCGTGCGTGATTACGTTGGTATCGCCACGGCATACGCAGAAGAGGCGGTAGCCGACAAGAAGGGAAAGAAGTTCGGCAAGTGGATTCGGTTGGCCGGCAAGCGGTTCCTCGCGGACCTCAAGCGCGCCAAGCGGAAGCGGCCACCCTTCCTGTTCGATGAGTGGCACGCATGCGACCCATGCGACTTCATCGAGAAGCTTCCGCACGTTGAAGGGAAATGGGCACGGCCCGAAATCGAGCTGCACCGCTCCCACGTGTTTTTCGTGGTGCAGCTCTTTGGCTTCCGCAACCTCGATGGCAGCCGACGCTTCACGTCGGCTCTGTTCGCGGTGGCCCGCAAGAACGCCAAGTCCACGTTGGCCGCGGCGATCCTGCTCTACTGCCAGTGCTGTGAAGAAGAAGAGGGTGCCCAGATCATTTCGGCGGCGACGACCGGCAGCCAGGCGCGGATCATCTTCAACGTCGCCAAGCGGATGACCGAGAAGACGCCCGACCTGCAGGAGGCCTTCGGGCTTGCGTGCTGGGCCAACGCGATCAGCCGGGTGGAGACGGGCGCAACGTTCAAGCCAATCAACTCCAAGGCGAGTACGCAGGACGGCCTGAACCCGTCGCATGTTGGCTTGGACGAGATCCACGCTCACAAGTCGGCAGACCTGTTGAACGTGTTGACCTCCGCAGCAGGTGCGCGGAGCAACCCCCTGTGGCTGTACACCACGACTGAGGGATACACCAACCCCGGACCCTGGGGCGAGATTCGGCAGTTCGCAAAGCAGGTGCTGCAAGGAGTCCTGGGAGACTCGGCCGACCACTTCCTGGTGGTGTTCTTTGCGGTTGACGACGAGGACGACGAGTTCGACGAGTCGGCGTGGCCAAAGGCCAACCCGCTCATGGACGCGAACCCGCACCTGTTGAAGGCGATCCGCAAGGAAGCCGTCGAGGCGCGGCAGATGCCGTCCAAGCTGGCCGAGTTCAAGATCAAGCGGCTCAACCGCCCAGCGTCTTCAGCCACGGGATGGGTGGACCTGACGAAATGGCAGAGGTGCGGCGGCCGTATCGACCTCGACTGGCTCGCCGGCCATCCATGCTGGGGGGCGTTGGACCTGGCCAGCACCCTGGACCTGACTTCTTGGAGGCTGGTCTGGAAGGTCGACGGCGTGTACTACACCTGGGGCCGTCGATTCGTCCCCTCGGAAGCTGTGCGCGCGCGCACAGAGCGCGGCGTCGTGCCTTACGCGGGTTGGGTGGCAGCCGGCCTGATTGAGGTCACCGAGGGAGAGGTAACCGACTACGCGGTGGTCGAGCGCCGTATCCGCGAGGACATCGACAGATTCGGACCTTTGGCGATTGGCTTCGACAAGTGGAACGCCCAGGAGATCAGCCAACGGCTGTTGGCCGATGGCCACCCACTGATCGAGTTCAACCAGACCACGAAGAACTACCACCCGGCGATGCAGGAGCTGGAACGGGCCTATATCAGCAGAAGCATCCAACACGGGAACGACCCAGTGCTGAACTGGTGTGCTTCCAATCTCATCGCGGTGAAGGACGGAAACCTGAACATGAAGCCCGACAAAAAGCGCTCACCGGACAAGATTGATGACATGGCGACCCTGCTGATGGCCGTGGGCCTGAGCATGCCAGTGGCAGCGGAAGACGACGCGAGCGCCTTCCTCGCGAGTCCGGTGATCGGATGAAGGCGCGCTCAGCAAAGCCGGGCCGCCTGCGGGCGGCGGCCCTGAAATGGCTCGGTGTACCTATCCAATTGACCGATGGCGACTTCTGGTCCGACTACTTCGGCTCCAGTTCCGCAGCAGGCGTCCCAGTGAACCAGCAGACGGTGCTGAAGCTGTCCGCAGTATGGTCGTGCGTACGGTTGATCTCTGAGACGATCTCTACGCTTCCCCTCTCGATGTTCGAAAAGACCGGCAGTGGAAAGCGCGTCGCAAGCCACCATCCGCTTCATTTCATCCTCCACGATCAGCCCAACGCCGACACGACCGCAGCAGTGCATTGGGAGGCGAGCGTGGCGGCAATGCTGCTGCGGGGTAACGCTAGGTGCGAGAAGCTGACTATCGGTGGTCGGCTTGTCGGTCTCCAGTTCCTTCATCCAGACCGGCTTACCAGCTTCAGGCGTGACGGTGCGAAAGTGTGGCGATACACCGACGAGGGGGGGCTGCAGAGGGAGATCCAGAATGATCGGATATGGAGCATCCCCGGCTTCTCGTTGGACGGGAAGGATGGCGTCTCAGTCATTGGCTACGGGGCCGAAGTATTCGGTGCCGCCATCGGTGCAGATCGGGCCGCGAGCGGTACGTTCGCCAAGGGGCTTCTGCCGACAACCGCAATCACTTTCCCCGCCGTGCTGAAGCCCGACCAGCGAGACGACGCGCGGAAAACTCTTGAAACATTGAGTGGCGCGGTGAACGCGGGACGCCCCGTGATCCTTGAGGCTGGGTCTGAGATCAGGACCGTTGGCATCAATCCCGCAGACGCCCAGCTCCTTGAATCCCGGGCGTTCTCGGTGGAAGAAATTTGCCGTTGGTTCCGCGTCCCGCCCTTCATGGTGGGCCATAGCGAGAAGTCGACAAGCTGGGGCAGCGGGATTGAGCAGCAGATGATCGGGTTCCTTACGTTCACCCTGGGCCCCTGGCTGAGGCGTATAGAGCAGGCGATCAGCAAAGACCTGCTGACGCCCGCCGAAAGGCTCCGGTACTACCCCAAATTCGCAGTGGAGGGCTTGCTGCGTGCGGACAGTGCCGGCCGTGCAGCGTTCTACACGTCAA
This sequence comes from Stenotrophomonas sp. GZD-301, assembly GCF_049310345.1. NCBI lineage: Bacteria > Pseudomonadati > Pseudomonadota > Gammaproteobacteria > Lysobacterales > Lysobacteraceae > Stenotrophomonas > Stenotrophomonas sp. GZD-301. The sequence goes on from NZ_JBMOWY010000022.1 coordinate 80,849, forward strand.
TGGTGAACAACGGCATCCTCACCCGCGACGAGGTTCGCGAGTTGGAAGACCGTGAACCGATGGGGGGCAACGCGGCCGTGCTGACCGTCCAGACGGCGCTGGCGCCGCTCGACAAACTTGGCCAAGCCGAAGACGGCAACGCAGCCCGCGCATCGATGCGCGCGTTCCTCGGCGTGCCTGACACCACCAGCAAGGAATAAGAGATGACTATCCGTGCAACGCCGGGCGTCCCCAGCGGACGGCCGCAGATGGACGTGCGCAGCTACATCGCACCGGCTGCCTTCGAACGTTGGGACTCCAGCATTCGTGCCGCCGCAGAAGGCGATGAGGATCGAACGATCGGCATCTACGACGTCATCGGTGAGGACTGGTGGACTGGGGGCGGATTCACCGCCAAACGCATGTCCGCTGCTCTGCGATCGCTCGGCAAAGGGCCGGTGACCGTCGCAATCAACTCGCCGGGCGGGGACATGTTCGAAGGCCTTGCCATGTACTCAATGCTTCGCGAGCACCCCGGCGAGGTCACCGTGAAGGTGATGGGAATCGCTGCGTCGGCCGCGTCCATCATAGGTATGGCCGGTGACAAGGTTCAGATTGCGCGAGCTGGCTTCCTGATGATCCACAACTGCTGGCTGCTCGCGGCGGGCAATCGACACGAGCTGCGTGAGATCGCGGACCAGTTGGAGCCGTTCGACCAGGCGATGGCCGACGTATACGCCGCCAGGACCGGTGAGGACGTCAAGGCGATGCAGAAGCTGATGGATCGTGAGTCCTACATCGGCGGCAGCGCCGCTGTATCGCAGGGCTTTGCCGATTCGTTACTCGATTCTGACGAAATCAGCAAGAAAGACGACGGCAAGAACGCGTCAGCAGTTCGCCGGATGGAGGCAGCGCTCCGGGCGTCGGGCATGCCCAAGTCCGAGGCAATGCGTCTGATCAGTCAGTTCAAGTCCAGCGCGGGCGATCCCGCTGGCGGCGGTGAGGGCGAGCCCACCGAACACGGCCAGCGTGACGCTGCCGGCTTCACGACCACTGCGGCGCTGGCCGCGAACCTCACCACCATTCTGTAAGGAGAGCCTCAATGGCCCAGATCGACGACGACATCAAGAACATCAACGCCAGCCTCGGGCAGGTGAATGAGCAGCTGAAGAAGCACGCGGAACAGGCCAAGGCCGACATCAGCGCGCATGCACAGCTGTCCGAAGAAACGAAGGCCAAGGTTGACCAGCTGTTGACCGCCCAGGGCGAACTGCAGGCCAACCTCCAGGCAGCCCAGCAGGTGATCGCCAAGCTCGAGCAGGGCGGGGGTGCTCCGGCCAAGGCGCGCACCATCGGTGAAGTCGTAGCGACCTCCGATGTGTGCAAGAACTTCAATCCGGGCATGCAGGGCAGCTTCACGGTGAAGGCCGCCATCACCCGCGAGGACGCGTCGGCCGGCAACCTGATCGAGCCCCACCGTATCCCGGGGGTCGTGGCCACCCCGAACCAGCGCCTGTTCCTTCGCGATCTGCTCACGTGGGGGACGACCACGTCGGATAGCCTGGAATACGTGCGGGAAACCGGATTCACCAACAACGCCGAAGTCGTGGCCGAGAACCCGGCCAACCCGAAGCCCGAGTCTGACCTGTCCTTCGAGCTGGACTCGGCGAAGGTCGCCACGATTGCCCACTGGATCCGTGCGTCCAAGCAGGTGCTGCGCGACGCCGGAATGCTGCAGGCCTACATCAACGGTCGCCTCATGTACGGCCTGAAGCTGAAGGAAGAGGGGCAGCTGCTCAAAGGCTCCGGCCTCGGCCTCAACATCAACGGGCTGTACACCCAGGCGACTGCGTACGCCAACCCCGGTGTGGTGGTGCAGAACGAGACCGCGATCGACCGCCTCCGCATCGCCATGCTCCAGGTGACGCTGGCCGAGTACGAAGCCGACGGCATCGTGCTGAATCCGATCGACTGGACGACCGTCGAGCTTTCGAAGACCACCGAAAACGCCTACCTGTTCGCCACGCCGCGCGGCCTGGCAGTGCCCGGCCTGTGGGCGCGCCCGGTCGTGGCGACCAAGGCGATGGATACCGGCGAATTCCTGACCGGTGCTTTCAAGCTGGGCGCGCAGGGCTGGGACCGTGAGCAGGCGAACATCACGGTCTCCAACCAGGACCGCGACAACTTCGTCAAGAACATGGTGACCATCCTCTGCGAAGAGGACGTCGGGCTGACCGTGTTCCGTCCCGAAGCTTTCGTGAAGGGCGGTTTCGCCGGCCTGCCGGTGGTGGACGGTCCGTAACGTGGTCGCGGGGCAAGGCGATGTCCTTGCCCCGCGTAGGAGAAGAACATGGCGAAAGTAAGGGCTCTCAGCTCCTTCGAACACGGTGGCCATCGAAGTCGCGGTCTTGAATTTGAGGTGTCGCCCCAGCATGCCGATCTGCTCGTCAAGCGAGGTCTCGTCGCTCTGATCCCCGGTTCGCTATCCGCCTCCGTTGGCGGTGCCCCCTTGGCGCGCGCTGGCGCGGCCCTGGTTGGCCAGAATGTTGCGGACGTGATCGCCGAGCTGGCCACGGTTGTAGATATGGGCACCCTTGCAGCGGCCCTTGAGGCCGAGCAGTCGAAGGGCGACAAGGCAAGAAAGACCGTGTTGGAGGCGATTGCCTCGGCTATTGCGGCGCTTCCCAAGGAATGAACCATGCTGATTGAACTGGCCGACGCACGGCGACATCTGGTTCTCATCCATGACCTGGATGATGAGCTGATCACCGACTACGTCAACGCCGCCCAGGACTACATTGAGCAGTACATTGGGCGGTCAATACCTTGGACGGACGGGGGCAATCCACCGGAACAGGTTCCGGTGCCGGAGTCGCTCAAACAGGCGGCGCGCTTGCTGGTTGGTGACAGCTACGCGCTTCGCGAGGGGTCGGTGACCGGCACCATTCACTCGGACAATCCAGCGGTGATGCGACTGCTGAACCCCTACCGCGTCACCTGGGGTGTGTGATGGCGCGCCGTGGGAAGTACAGGCATCGCGTCACGTTGCAGAACCATGAGGTAGTCCGGCAGCCCCTGGGCGGCGATACCAGGGTGTGGAAGGACTGGCAGAAGGATCTGCCGGCGGAAGTGGTTCCGCTATCGGGGCGCGAGTTCACGGCGGCGAGCGCCGAGCATGGGGAAGTCACTGCCCGAATGGAGATTCCCTATCTCCCTGGCGTTCTGTCCTCGATGCGCGTTCTGTTCGATGGACAGGCGTATGCCATCCGCGCCGTGCTCCCGGACCCGACCGCGCGGCAGTGGCTGACGCTGATGGTGGATGCGGGGGTCGCCGATGGCTGAAGACCTGAAGCTGCATGGCTTGAAGGGGCTGCTGGAGACCCTGCGCGGCTTGCCCGACGAGGTCCGTGGGAAACCCCTGCGCACTGGTATGCGCAAGGGGGGGAACATCATCCGTGATGAGGCTAGAAACCGCGTTGCGAAGCGGTCGGGCTTCCTTGCCGGTGAGATTGTTGTTCGCAGGGCCAACGCCAAGAACCGCCGTCGGGCAGGGGTGGGCACGGATGGGGAGTACTTCACGGTCGGAGTACGGGTCGGCCGTAAGGCGAAGTACTCAAACACGAAGCGCAACCAGCGCATGCGGCGTGTTGGCAAGGTCTACGAAACGACGGGCTGGGCGCACTACTGGCGCCACCTGGAGTTCGGCACGAAGAAGATGGCGGCCAGGCCATTCCTCACGCCGTCCGCTGAGGCCCGAGGACCTGAGGCTGCCCAGGCGATCATCAATGAATCGTGGATCGCGATCACTCGCGCGCTGAAGCGGAAAGGCTGGGTACTGTGATGATTCCTTTGATCCAACCGATTTTGCAGGGCAGTGCGTCTGTGCGCGCGCTGCTGGGCGATCCAATCCGTGTCTGGCCCAGTGTGGCGCCTCAGGGCGCGGCGTTGCCCTACGCAACCTGGGAGGTCGTGGGAGGCTCCCCAGTTCCTCAGTCCGACACACCACCGGCCGACGGTTGGCGGGTCCGGATTACGGTCTGGGGTCAGGACACCACGCAGGCGAACGCCGCAGCTATCGCGATCCGCGACGAGGTTGAGCGCCGCGGCAGCATCGAATCCTACAACCCGAGCCCGGACCCCGACGGCACCGACACCTTCGGCATCTCCTTCGACGTGCGGCTGCTGACTGTCCGGTAGCTGCTCGAACTTCTCAAACCCTACCGCCGGCGCAAGCCGGTTTTTTCTGTGCCCGGCGACCGGGCTCTATCCAAGAGGTAAACCGCAATGGGCGTTTTGAAGTCCAAGCACACCCAGCTGTTCATTGCCACCGCGCCCACCGAGGTCACGAAGGTGACCCGTCTGCGCTCGGTCGGCTTCCCCGATGGCCAGGCATCGGAGATCGACATCTCCGATTTCGACGATGACTGGGATAAGTTCGTGTCCGGCCGGAAGGCCACCGGCAGCACCACCATCGAAATCAACTACGACGCCGTCGACCATCAGAAGATCGAGGCTCTGCACAAGAGCGGCGAGGTTGTGGACATCATGGTCACCGCGCCGCAGTCGGAAACCGAGGGCGTGGACAAGCCGGAGGCTGTGGCTGGTGTCATCACGCCCCCCGCCGGTGTGGTCTCGAAGCAGTTCAAGGGCTTCGTGCAGAACTTCGCGGTCCAGGTGGCCGACAACGACATCTGGAAGGCAACCATCACCATCCGTGGGTCCGGCGAGGTCGTCACCCACCTTCCGGCGCCCTAACTCGCGCAACGGCGCTCTCTCTCTTTAGGCCCGCTTCGGCGGGCCTTCTCTTTGGCCGGGCGCGCAGGAACCTCCGCGTGTTAGCCGTGCGCGGCCTGCGCGCCCGACCACCATTTCAGGAAACGGCCCATGAGCAAGACCAACGACACCCCGGCGACCGACACGTTCGCTGCCCCGCCGACCGTGCTGCAGACCTTCACCAGCCTCGGCATGTTCGCGTCCAAAGACGTGCGCGCGGATACCATCACGCTGCCCAGTGGCGACAAGGCGCAGTTCCACGTGCGCGAGCTGCCGGACGCGGAGTTCCGTCGGCTGTACCAGGACGGCGATCGGTCGAAGCTGATCGCGGCCACCATCTGCGACGAGAACGGCAAGCCGGTGATGACTGCCGCGCAGGCCGCACAGCTGAAACCGTTGGTTGCGGCGGAACTGCAGCAGGTCGTCATGAAGCACTCCGGCTTCGGCGACAAGGCTGCTGACGCCCAGGCCGAGACGGGAAACGCCTAAGGCAGCGCGGCGAAGACTGGTTCTGGCACGTACTGGCCGGCCACCTGCATCGCACGGTGTCCGAGCTGCGGTCGACCATGTCGCGCCGCGAGTTCCTGAGCTGGTGGGAGTTTCACAAGCGGAACCCCATCGACCCTGTCGGTCTGCACATCAAGCCTGCGGCCTTCGCCGCCTTCACCGCAGCAGCGCACAGCCAGGCCGGCACAAAGCGCAGCATGCAGGCCTTCCTAGAAGTTCTTGTGCCGAAGTCCGACGACGACGAGGCCGAGGATTGGTTCCACGCACTCTGAGGAAATGATGGCTGACACCTTCGGGCGCTTCGCCGCGCTGCCTATTGGCCCGTTGCTGGCCGCCCGCGACGGCGGCCTCACGCTGGCCACAACCGCAGCGGCGGACATCCACCACATGGCTCGCTCTGACGTTGCATTGGATCACGGCACCTTCGGTGCCGAGTTCGCGGTGTGGGGCGATGATCCGATGGCCGCCGTCGTCGGCGTCGCGACGGCCGCCGCCTCGCTGACCGCCTTCCCCGGCGGTGATGCCGCTGGGATTGGTTGGAACCTTGGCGCAGGGACCGTGCTTTTCAACGGTGGGCCGGTCGCTGCCGGCTTGCCCGTCCTTGCCAAAGGTGAAATCGCGGGGGTGCTGGTGGAGGTCGGCGCGCCAACCCGGCTCAAGCTTTACCGCAACGGCGTGCTGGTCCACCAGAGGAACATCGGGCTTACCGGCCCGCTGCACTTCGCCGCCTCGCTCGCGGCCACTGAAGCCGGTGGTCTATGCATGGCGGTCAATGCAGGGCAGTGGGGTGCCAGTAGTCCCGCCGCTCAGGTCGGCTGGCGCTTGCCCGCCGCATCCCCAGCGGTGGCGCGCCTCGCCGATGCCGACTGGCTGACCGCCCCGGGTGATTCCCCGGCCAACGCCCGGTTCGAGGGGGTGCTGGCCGACGGCATCACCCTTATCAGCGAGATCAACTTCTGGCCGTGGGGTGGTGAACCGGTGAGCCAGACCAGCGCGGCGGAATGCCAGGCGCTGGACGCTGATGGCATTCTGGACGATCTGGCGCTCAGTGGCGCTTCCGGCGCGCCGGCGCGGGTGAGGGTCGGTCCGGCGGATGGGATGCTGGCCGACGCGCAAGCGGCCTATCGCTTCTCGCTCGACCGGATCGAGATCAACGACGACGGCACCAAGGGCATCTACTTCCGCGACGCGCACGATGACCTCGACGAGGTGATCAACCGCAGTGTGTTCCTGCCCAACATCCCCGGCCTGGCGTGGAAGCCGCAGCCGGTGCTGATCGGCGCGGTGGCCAGCGTGCCGGCGTTGGGGGCAAATTCGGATGCGACGGCGATGTTCGTTGCCGATTCGCGGATCTACACGGATACCGTCCTTGACCGCGGCGACGCGATGGAGGCGGGCACCTTCTCCCTATCCCCGGATGGGCAGCAGCTGCTCATGCGATCGCCACCGGTCATGCCTGTGGTGACGGACGCTTCCAGCGTTGGTCCGGGGCCGGCGCCGGCGACGCTGCAGCAGGCGCTGGCCGACATCATGGGGCGCCTGGGCAAGGGAGCATGGTCGGGCGCAGACTGCGCGGCGATCGATGCCGCCACTGGCTATGCCGGTGTGGGCTACTACGCCGGCACGGCCATCACTGGCCGGGACGCCATGAACGCGATCCTGCCCAGCTACGGAGTCGGCTGCTACCAGGACGCTGACGGTGCACTTCGATTCGTCCAGGTGGCGGCACCAGAGGAATGGGCCGGGGAACTGGCTTTCGACCTCGCCGGCGGCGACCTGGCCGAAGATCTGCTCGCCGTTCCTGACGACGCCCCGAACCTCACGCGCCGCATGGCCTATCGGCCGAACGCCCAGGCGTTGGGCGCTTCCGACCTGGTCACCGACGTTGTGGACGTGCCCCAGTGGCGCCGCGACGAGCTGATGGGACTGTTCCGCGCCCAGGTGTACGGGGCTGGGGCCATGCATCCCCACTACCGCCGCGCCGACGGCACCGACCCGGTGCTCTCGCTCTTCTGGAATGGCGCGGACGCACAGGCAGAGATCGACCGGGTAGTGGCCATGTACCGGGTGCAGCGGTTCTTCTACCGGGTCAGCGTGCAGGGCGACCAGGAGCTGGCGCCGCAGCCGGGGCAGGTGGGGCGCATCGCCTACGGTCGGTATGGGCTGGAGGCGGGCAAGCAGGTACTGGTGCGGCGCGTGGAGCGCAACCCTGCCACGGGTGATGTGGTGCTGACGTTGTGGGGGTGATGCGGTGCTGATCGGATATGGAATGCCTGCGGTGCAGTCTGTGGCGCTGGTGGGCGGAACCTGGCTGACCACCGACGCCGGCGCTGCAATGTTCGACGGAAAGCCAGGGCGCCGGACCCGCATTCACCGCACCGGCGCCCTGTCCATCAATGTGACGCTCGCCGAAGGGTTGGTGCCAGGGGTGATCGCAGTCCTTGGTCTGAACGTTCCGGAGGGCGTCGCGGTAAGCGCCGCCGGCGCGGCCGCACTGACCGTACGCCTGCCCGACGGCAGCGTATGCGCCTGGCTGTTCCCCACCGCCACCGCCACGGTGAGCAGCGTTGCGGTGGTGATAGACACCCTGGTAGCGAACGTAGAGGTGGGGGAGATCGCGATCTTCCGCGTGGCCGACATCGGCATCAAGGACGGTTGGGCGGTAGGCCCGATCGATGCCAGCGTCCACAACCGGACGAAGGGCGGCCAGGTGAACACCGTCCCCGGCACTGTGTACCGGCGGCTGACTGCCACGTTCTCGGGGCGGCCCACGGACGTGGTGCGCCAGAGGGGGCTGGCCGGAACGGACTGGGAGACTGTCGCGATGGCAATGTCGCGACGGCAGCGGGCGTGTGTGGTGCCGCAGTTCCGAGACATCCGCACCAAGGCGTTCGATCCGGGACTGGCCGCGCGCGCTGCAATCTATGGTCACGCCACCCAGCTTCCGACGACGGAGAATCTCAGTCGGCAGTACTTCACTGGCTACATGGAGTTCGAAGAAATTCCAGCATAGTTTGTCGAAGTTGTAGCGCGGTGCGACAATTTTTACCCTTCATGGCTGAGGGGCTAACGACCGATGAGTAGGGTTTACACGTCCAAGGACTGGATAGCTGCTGGAATTGCTTTCGTCGTAGTGGTCGGTGTGTTCGCCTGGATGCAGATAGGTGGACGGAAATCACCTGAAGAAAGGGTAGAGGCTTCGGCTAGCGACAGGTGCAGACAGTGGATCAAAGAGTCTGCGAAGAACCCTTCCTCTGCGCGTGTTCCCGGGCCATCCCGGGTCCACACTTTTAGCGATCGCATCGTGGTTACCTGGGTGATTGGCGACGGGCTGACGCTTATGAACGGATTTGGATCAAATGTAGACACAGCCGCGCGATGCACGATGTCTAAGGATGGAGTGTTCCTAAAAGAGCTGGTCATCGATGGCCAGCTCGTCAAGCGCTCACGGGCCGAATAGGCCGTAGCTGCGAAATCGCGCCTCGGTGGCGCAACGACTAAGTACAGGCCCGCAACGCGCGGGCCTTTTTTTTTGGACGGAATATGGCCCTCTATACCCTCACCGTCGACCTTCTTGCAGAAACCGGGAGCTTTGAACGCGACCTCGGTAAGTCCGCACGTGCGTCTGATCGTGCCGCAAAGGCGATGCGGCAGATGCAACGCGAGATGTCCGACAGCTTCGCGCAGGCAGCCCGCGATGCCAAGGTGTCGGTTACCAGCATCGACCTGAGCATGTCTTCGCTGGCAAAGGGCTTCGGCGCTATCGGTGGCGGGGCGCTGCTGGGACGGTTCATCACTGAGACCGTGAATGCCCAGAACGAGCTTGGGCAGCTGAATGCGATTCTGAAGTCCACCGGGCAGACCGCCGGCTTCAACAGCCGTCAGCTGGTCGACATGGCCGACAAGATGGCCAAGGCGACCACACACTCGTCCGGTGAGATCGTCAATGCTCAGACGCGCCTGTTGTCGTACACGGGCATCGTAGGAGAGAACTTCCCACGGGCTCTTCAGCTCGCAATTGACCAGTCGGTGCGACTTGGCGAGAACATCACTCAGTCGGCCGAAACCATCGGCAAGGCGCTTGAGTATCCGACTGAAGGAATATCCGCACTTACCAAGCAGGGTTTCCTCTTCACCGAACAGCAGAAAGACATGCTGGCTTCGCTGGTTGAAACGGGCCGGCTCGCGGAAGCCCAGGCTATGGTCATGGGCGTCATGGAAGGCTCGTACGCCGGCGCTGCGGCTGCAGCGCGTGACAATCTTGGCGGCGCCCTCACTGGACTGAAGAATTCCTTCGATGACCTCTTGGGCAGCCAGGCTCAAAGTGGCGGCATCGCGGCTGCCACGGCCGCAGTCAACTCGTTCGCCGACAATCTCGATGTCGTAGCAGCGGCAGCCGTTCCGCTCGGCACAGGCCTTGCGGTGTTCTATGCAGGCGGCAAGTTGATGACCGGCATTTCGGCGCTCAACGCGCTGTGGGCCGCCAACTCCGTGGTGGCAAATCGGGCATCCGTAGGCATGTTGGGAATGCTCCCGCCGACGGTGCGATTGACGGCTGCGCAGACGGCCGCGCGCGTAGCAGCGCAGGGGCTTCAGTCCGCCTACGCCGCGCTCGGCGGTCCTGTCGGGATCGCTGCTGCGATCGCCACCGCAGCGGCTGGCTGGTGGATGATTCGCGACAGCACCAAGGAGGCGGACAGCGCGTTGATCGACTTCAACGGGACGCTGGACGACACGATCGCCAAGTACACGGAGCTGAATAAGCAGGAGCGCGCCGGCGAGCTGCTGAAGCTCGATGCTCGAATCAGCGAGTCGTATAGGGAGGTCACAAAGTCCATTCAGGAAATGATCTCTTCCGCGTCGGCGTACTCGGACGTGGCCCACGCCGACGCATTCATCAAGGAAACCACTCGGCTAAAGGAGAGTCTCCACGCCGGCAAGCTCTCCGCCGATGAGTTCTCTGCGGGGCTTGAAGCGGCCTGGCGCACGATGATCGACGGCTCTCCTGCAGCGCAGACTGTCGCGAAGTCTCTGACGCAACAAACCGCAGCTGCAGCGACCAGCAGCCTCGAATTCGAGCGCCAGCGTGGTGTCCTCAGTGCTCTTACCGGAGTGAGCAGCGCGGCTGAGCACCAGACCGACGCAACTACTGCCGCGCTCAATCGGCAGGCCGTCGCATCCCACGCGGCGTCCGAAGGAATCAACCAGCACCTGAAATCGCTGCAGTCCAGCGTCGACAGTCAGCTGGTGAACCTCGTCCGCCTGAAGCAGGGCGCCGAAGCGGCGTTCATGGTCGACGTTGGCCAGAAGATCAATGCGGCTGGCGGTGTGGACAAACTCACCACCGAGCAGCGCGCTGCCTACAACAAGCAGATTGCCCAGGGCTTGAGCCTGATCCGGCAAACGGAGGCGGCTCAGAAGGCAGTGCAGACCTCTCGTTCGGCGGACAAGGCCGGTGCCCGGGAGCAGAAGGCAGCGACCGACGCACTGGCCCGCTACACGCAGCAGGCGGAGCTGGCGGCAGCGGCAATGAAAGGCCCGCTCGACGAGGCGATGGCCAAGCACCTGCAGAACATGGGTGAGTACAACGCCGCCCTGGCCAAGGGCAACATCGCCCAGGCCGACGCCAACGTGCTGATGGCTCAGAGCGCACTGGAGTACGCGAAGGTCGCGTCCGAGGTCGACCGCGCCATCGCCAGCCCCGAGGCGCTGCTGGCGACGATGGATGGCGAACTGGTGATGCTGGGCAAGATCGGCCGCGCCCGCGAGCTGTATCGCCGGCAGCTGTTGAACGAGCGCGACATGCGGCAGGAGCTGCAGAAGGCGGTCGAGGCGGCTGGCGGGAAGGAGGCGCTGGCGCTGGCGAAGGGTGCGAGCAGCTACGAAGCTTACGAGCTGTCGATGCTCGCGGCGGCGGATGCTTCGGCTGAGCTGTCATTGCGGATTGAAGAGGCGGCCGCTGGGCTGGAAGCCTGGGCGGGCATCGTGGTCAACGGCGCAGGCGATGCCGCAGATGCAATGGCGGACTTCGCTGCCCGCGGCTTCCGCGACTCGGAGAAGATGTGGGACGACATCAAGGACGCGGCAAAGCAGGGGCTGCGTGACCTGGCACGGGAACTGCTCCAGCAAAAGCTGGTGATCCCGATCCAGACCAGGATCATGGAGGGAATCAGCAGCTGGGGCAGCCAGGGGGGCGGGTTCAGCCTGGACAGCCTGATGGGTTTGTTCGGTGGAAATGGCACCGCTGGCGGCGGCCAGAACGTGGGAAACATCGCCGGCATCCTGTCGAAGGGCCGCGCGGCGTTCGGCCTTGGTTCGTCCGCCGCCAGCGGCGCCGGCTCGCTGACCGGGTTCGGGGATGTGACCAGCATGGCGGGCATGTCCGGCTCGAGCTTCTCCGGCCTCATCGGCGGGGGCGGCGCCAGTGCGGGTACGGCTGGCGCGAGCGCTGGTGCTGGAGCGGCCGCGGCCGTGCCCATCATCGGGTGGATCGTCGCGGGCATGATGAAGAACGCCCAGCTGTTCGACCAAGGGTGGGACATTGCCAACGGCGAGAGCTGGGCGGGCAAGATCGCCACGGCCGGCGCGGTTGGACAGGCCGACAAACTGTTTCGCTCCCTGGGCCTGAGCAGCAAGACCGCCTCGATCCTCTCGGGATCCAGCATCCACGCCAAGCTGTTCGGCCGCAGCGCTCCGAAGATCACGGGGCAGGGGATCACTGGCAGCTACGGCTTCGGTGGATTCGACGGGCAGAGCTACGCGGATGTGAAAGCCAAGGGCGGCCTGTTCCGCAGCGACAAGAAGTGGACCCAGTACACCAGCCTTGACCCCAACATCGATCGCACGTTCGACATGGCGGCGCGGCAGGTGCGAGGTGCCACCACCGACCTGGCCAAGCAGCTTGGCATCGACCTGTCCCAGCAGCTTGCCGGCGTCCGTGTCAGCCTGGGCAAGCTGACGCTCTCGTCCGATTCTGCCGAGGCCAAGGCGCAGTTGGAGGCGTACCTCGGCGACATGACCGACCGCCTGTTCACCGAGGCGGTGCAGGCAGCAGGGTTCGGGAGCCAGCTCGATGGCTACTTCGAGTCGGCCGACGTGTTCTCCGCGCTCAGCGCATCGATCGCACTCGCTGTCGGCAACGCCGACGAGCTGGGGCGCGCGCTGAATGGGATGGAGATCGAGAAGGTCAACAAGGCCGTGGACTACTTCCAGGACCTGGCGGGCGTCGCCGGGACGGACCTGGCCACTCAGATCCAGAAGGTGACTGGCCTGTTGGGCAACTACGCCAGCCTCATGGCGGACGTGTCCACGCAGCTGCTCACCGGTGATTTGACGCAGTACCAGTCCCAAGCGCTGAGCATTGAGCGCAGCTATCGCCAGCAGGTGAAAGCCGCCAACGACTATGCGAAGGCGCTGGGGCTGTCGGGCGCTCGCGCTGAGGACCTGGCCAAGATCGAGGCCTTGCGCGCGACGAACATGGGGAAGCTGCAGGCCCAGATCGATGCCGACAAGAAGGCCATGAACTATGGCCTTTCGATCAGCGCCCTGTCGCCGTTGACGGACCAGGAGAAGCTGCAGGAGACGATGCGCGAACTGGAGCGCGCAGTGGCAGGGGGTGACACCAGCGCGGCGCAGGCGGCCGCACAGGCGGCCTTGGGCTTCGGTCGCAACCTCTACGCCAGTGGCAAGGACTACAACAACCTGTTCGGCCAGGTGACCGGGTTGATCGACGGCATGAAGGTCGGGAACCTGGACATGGACGACGGCACCAGCATGGGCCAGCTTGCCGATGCGATCGAAGCACTTCCGGACAACTTCAGCCGGGCCGTGTTCGACCTGGTGGTGGACGGGAAGGGACAGGCCGAGACCACTGCGGCCGTCCAGCAGAGCAACGCACTGCTGGCCGACCAGAACAAGGTGTTGCACGACCTGCTCGCGGTGACCACGCAGGGTGTGCGGACCAGCACAAGTTCCACGATGCGCAAAGCGCTCAACGAAAGGTAATCCCCATGCAGGCAAGGAAAATCACCCTGATCGAGATCGGGGCGGGCGCGCTTCCGTCGCTGACGCCGGCGGCGCCCCGGCAGTCCTCGTGGTTCCCCGTCGTCTACACGGCGGGGGTGACGCCGCCGGTGGACGGCGTTGTCCCCAACCCGGTGGCTGACGGGGTGCTGATCGAATGGGCGGCGGTGGACCAGGCGGGCGTCGTCTACATCATCGAGCGCGGGCCGACGCAGGAAGGTCCGTGGACGGAGATCCACCGCACCACGGAAACCCGTTATCTCTACAGCGACGGGAGCGGGCAGGCGTGGTGGTTCAAGATCACCGCGAGCGTGCGCGGCAAGCCCGGCGAGGGTTCCATCGTGGAGGGCACCCCGGGCAAGGTGCCGAGCTACGCCGAGATCGAAGAGCTGAACCGACAGATTGGTCAGGAGCGCATCGACAGGTTCAACGAGGATGCTCGCGTGGCCGCCGCGGCGGCCGCCGAAGCTCCCTTCAAAGCCAACCTCGCCCGCGATGTGGCGCTTGCCCGGGCGGATGCGGTCGCAGCACAGGTGGCCGACATCCTCGAGGCCGACGAGTGGACGGTCGTCGGCGTGTACCCCGTGGGCGATCTGGTGCAGCACGCCGGTCGTCTGTATCGCGCTCGGGTGGAGACCACCGGCCAGCAGCCCGACCTGTTCCCTGCCGTGTGGGAGCTGATCGGCGAGTATGCGTCGCTGGGTGAGGCAGTCGCTGGCGCGCTGTCCATGACCACCGTCAACGCAGGCGAGATCGAGGCCCAGGCCTCGCAGCTGCAGGCGATTCAGGTGCGCATGCCGGTTGGGGCTGGCGCGATCGCCAGTGAGGCCAGCGTTATCGCGGAGCGGAATGCCCGCGTGTCTGCGGACGAGGCACAGTCGAGCCAGCTGGACGCCGTGAAGGCGCGAATGCCGGCGGGCTCGGGCGGGGTCGCAAGCGAGGCATCGGTCGTGGCCGAAGCTCAGGCACGTGCCACGGGCGACGCGGCGCAGTCGCAGCGAACCGATGCTGTCGTTGCACGGCTTCCTGCCGGCAATGGCAGTCTCGCTTCCCAGGCGGGCGTGACTGCCGTCGAGCAGGCCAGCGTCGACCGTGACAATGCGCTTGGGCAGCGCATCGAGCAGACCAACGCAGCGTTGGAGGGAAAGGCGGAGACGTCTGCGCTCCTGCTGCTCAGCAGCGAGGTTCAGCAGCTCGAGGGCGCGGTTAGCGCGAACAGCACCGCGATCACGCAGGTGAAAGCGTCCACCGCTGCCAATCCCAACATGATCGCCAACCCGACGTGGCGCAGCGGCTTCGCATCGTGGACCACTCCGGCAAGTGGTGGGGCGTACTCGGACGCCAGCTTCGGACCGTTCGCGGCGATCCTCGCCACCGCCAGCAACGACACCTCCTACCAGTTCATCCCGGGCCCCATTACGCCCGGGCGCCACACGCTGTCCGGGGATATCTTCCGCAACGGGCTGCAGGGCAATGCCCGGTTGGTGCTCAGCGCGTACAACAGCGACGGGCTGATCGGTTCGGTTACGGCGATGTCGGACCCGACCAAGCTGGGGGTCTGGACCAGGTACAGCTGCACGATCGACGCGCCTGCCGGCACCACCCGTCTGCTGGTGGGCATCATCTGCGAGGTCACCGACGCCGTATCGTCGTTCCGACGGCTGAAGCTGGAGCTGGGGGCAGTGCCGACGGTGTGGAGCGACGAGGTGACCGTCGGCGGCACCGCGTCGGCCACGCAGGCCTTGGAGGTTCGCGCCACGACTCTGGAAAACGGCCAGAGCCAGCTGCAGGCATCGTACACCTGGGCGCTCAACGTCAACGGCCAAGCCATCGGCATGACCTCGGTGAACAACGGCAACATCGGCCGCATCGACTTCGTGGCCGACATCTTCGGGATCGTGGACCCGAACAATACCGGCAGCAGCACGTACGAAGGCGGGCGGTGGCTTACCCGGTCGGGTGGCTACATGCTGGCGCACGGCAAGCCGTTCGGCACCTCGGGGGACCTTCTGTTCTGGATCGGCGTGGGCTCGAACGTGGCGGCCTGCAGCAAGGCAAACGGGCTGTTCTGGGTAGACAACAAGGGTAACGGCTACTTCGGCGGCTCGCTCTCGGCCGGCATCCGGCGCAACGCCTACCGCTCGACGGCCGTCTCTACGACCGCGACGGTGGAGTCGCCGCCGTTTGGCACCGGTGGAGCGCCCAAGACCGTGGTCTTCAGCCTGGCCTACTACAACTCCGGCTACTTGGATTCGGGTACGCCAGGCGTGGTCGCCAACAGCGCGATCATGACCTTGCAGCGCAGCTACAACGGCGGTGCGTGGGAGACCGTCAGTTCGATGCAGGTTGGCGGACAGACGTCGGTCTACTACGACGATCTGTGGGGGCGGTACAGCTACGAGGCGCAGGTCGGTGGAAGTGTCACGTTCACCGATGGCCTGCCTGGCACCGGGACGTTCGCCTATCGCGTGCTGCTCAGCGGCGCAGCGGGCCTGTGGCCTATCACCCTGGCTGAGGCCAACGGCAGCAATTTCCACATCGGCTCCCAGGAGCTGTCCCTGATCAGTACGGAGGCTTGACGTGGCAGTAATCAGCGAGAGCGAGCAGTTCGGCACGAAGGTGGAGGCGATCGCGCCTCGCATCGGGATCGACTGGAGCCCGTACACGAACGACGGGCCGGTGACCTTCCACTTCGAGAAGGTGACCACGCAGTCCGACGGCACAGTTCTGGAACGCACCTTCCTTGGCGTGCTGCCCGCAAGGATCAGCGAGCTGCTGGCGCGGGACTACATCGTGAAGCACCCCGTCACCGGCGAGGAAACCGTGGAGCCCGGGTGGAAGCTCATGGCCATGATCAAGGCGGCGACCGACGCCGTGTTCGAGGCGAGCGCGCCGCCGGCGCTCCCGCCGCCCCTGTAGCCGCTCAGGCCACGGCCGCGAGCAGATCCTCGCGGTTGTTGCGGGGCGTGTTCACCGCGCGGCTGACGCGATAGGCCTCCATCGCCGGCGGCTGGCTGGCCAGCAGCATCGCCATCGCCGCAGCGGCGTCGGCCGCGATCCACTCGTCGGCCTGGCCGGGGTTCAGCCACACCGGCATGCGGTCGTGGATATCCGCCGACACGCCGCTGCTGTCGCCGGTGATCACGGTGAACGTGCCGAGATTGTCCGGGTCCAGCAGGGGGCTGGTGTCTTCCCAGAGGCCGGCGGCCCAGAGCGGGGTGGCCGCGTGGATGAACCACGGGTCCTTCTTCCCGTCCTCTTCGCTGACCGACCACTCGTAGTAGCCGGCCATCGGTATCAGGCACCGCCGCTTCTTGAACGCGGCGCGGAACGCCGGCTTCTCCGCGACGGTCTCGATCCGGGCATTGATCGTGGAGCCCTGGAGGTTCTTGGCCTTGGCCCAGAAGGGCAGGAGGCCCCATGACAACCTGGTGAGCTGCAGGCCAGTGCCGCGGTCAAGGATCACCGACGCGCGCTGGGTCGGGGCCAGGTTGTAGCTGGCCGGCATGGACAGCAGGTCGCCAACGAGCTGGGGGAACAGCCTCGCGTCTGCGTCGCGCATGGGAATCTGGACGAATCGGCCGCACATGATGAGATCCTATTTCCCGTTCGACGACGGGGCGCCTGCGCCACTCTTACCGGCCGGGCGTGAGTATCGAGTGCTCACCTGGGCAACGGGAACGGGATGGCTGTGTGCACTGTGCAGCGTGTTGCGCTATCGGTCGGGTGCTTCGCGGGATCGATTTGGCCTTGACCGCGCGGTCGGTTTCGACAGGTATCAATGTGCCAAGAAAAGCGCTTCGGGGTCACCCCTTGTGCCACAAGGGATTCCACACTTTCACTAC
Organism: Stenotrophomonas sp. GZD-301; assembly: GCF_049310345.1. Lineage (NCBI taxonomy): Bacteria > Pseudomonadati > Pseudomonadota > Gammaproteobacteria > Lysobacterales > Lysobacteraceae > Stenotrophomonas > Stenotrophomonas sp. GZD-301. The sequence goes on from NZ_JBMOWY010000022.1 coordinate 97,975, forward strand.
ATTTGGCGTTGACGATCCCGGGAGTCGGCCATAATCTTGAACTCGTCGGCTCAAGGACCCAAAGTCTGCGGGGCGACGAACAATGCAAAAGCCCCGAAGCCTAGAGAGCATATCGGGGCCTTTGTTACCACAATGGTTTACATCTAACTCCCACGGGGGAGCATGTTCGGTGGCCTCTGACAAGATCACTGAACTTGGATCGTAGGATATACACGTATAGCTCGACCGTCAATAACGATGGTGGCGAAACGTTATTAACGACGAACCTATGAACCTGTGGAAGGTAGATGCCCGAAAAGAGGCATTCGCCCATGAAACACCGTATCACCGAGCATGATCTGCAACTGCAGGTGCTGAAGCTTGCTTCCATCACCGAGATTGCCAAAGCACAGGGGTTGGAGGGTAACCAGCTCCTCCTATCTGCGAACGCGAGCTTGAAGGAGGAGACTGGCACCGATGTGCTCCGCACGATGCACGTGCAGCTCGTGTCGCCAGACGGGGAGCGCATTTTGACGCCGACGCAGTTGGGGAAGCCCTATGGGCTGAGCGCCCAGAAGCTGAACGCCGTATTGGCCGAGGCAGGGTTCCAGGAGAAGACTGAGGCGGGGTGGCAAGCGCTTCCGAAGGGCAAGCCGTTCGCGGTCCTGTGCGACGTCAACAAGCATCAAGGAGGCCGAACGGCTGTGCAGCAGCTGAAATGGAAGCGGGGTGTGGTCCAGTACCTGCCGCTCCGCGCCTGACGGCAAAGCGGCCCGCTTCGTCGGGCCGCTTTCCTTGGTCGGCGGCGGCTCCGTGCCATCTCAGCCGCGCCGGCCCCCTTCGAACAGTCGAAACGGCGGGTCTCAGACCATGAGACCCCGGTTCGTATCCTGCCCCCATGCTTCCTCACGACTTCGAATGGGCAATGTCCCTTCCCAACCCAGACTGCCGGCCGGACGTGATTCGGCACCGGGGGCAGTGGGTTGCCAGGCTGCACCAGCGGGTGGACAACGGGTTGTGGTTTGCCGAGCTGGACGTGCAGCGGGAGCGCCGGCACAAAAGGCCCTGCCAGAGCTACGACACCGGGATCATCGGGGTCGAGCTGTGGGTTGAGCGGCACCAGGACCGGCTGCGAACCGAGGTGCTGGCCAAATACGCCAGCGCGAAGTTCCCGATCAAGCAACTGGGGGCGACCGACGCGCCACCTCCCGGGGCGTAGACGGAGGGGGCGCCAGACCGTAATAGTGGCGTCTCGCCTTGGACCTGCCACATACCCCATGAGCATCCTCAACGTCTTGCTGCGCCATGAAAAGCTGCTGGTGGCTGTCGACACCCTCGCGCAGGACGCGCACACGGGACAGCAGTCCAAAGGCGCCAAGCTCCTGCTCATCCCCCAGTACAACCTCGTGCTGGCCTGTAGGGGTTCCGCTCAGTTCTTCCTGAGGATCTACGAGCTGTGCCTGCAGGCCAGCTTCCGTGCGGACTTCACGATGGAGCAGCTCATGGCCGAGCTGGGCCTGGTGATCGACAAGGTGTGGCCAGCCTACGTGGAGGCCGCCGATAGGGCAGGGCTGCCGCGAAGCGACCTGTACACGGAGCTGGTTCTGGGTGGCTGGTCGCCGAAGAACGGCCGGATGATGGCTACGGCCTACGCCAAGGACGCTGGCGGCGCGGCAGCAGTGGTCCAGGTCCTTGCCGGTGGTCTCGCGTCACCTGGGGAGCCGCTGCGTGGTCGGCCAGAGAGCTTCGACGCCGCTGCAGTCGCAGAGGCGGGCCGGCTCCAAGCTCTGTACCTCAACGATCGGGCCGGGCGCACAGTGGCGGGGGGTAACTTGCTCGTGGCCAGGCTCTCGCGTGGCCTAGCGACGGTCGAGGACATCGGTCTGCTGTAGCCGTGCGGGCACCGTGCTGTGCGCGGGACGTGGAGCACAGGCGAGCGCGCACCCCACTAATCCGTGCAAATTCCGTGCAACTGGCAAAAGAAAAGGGCTCGCATTTCTGCGAGCCCTTTGAATAGTGGTGGCCGAGGACGGAATCGAACCGCCGACACGGGGATTTTCAATCCCCTGCTCTACCAACTGAGCTACTCGGCCACTTCATCGCTGCGTTGCCGCTGGCGAGGACGCGAATAATACGGAGGTCTGAGAGGTTCGGCAAGCCTTTCATCAAAAAAATTTCACATTTGTTGCTGAGGGTCCTGCGCGGCCTCGCGCATGCAGGCCAGCAGCACGACGCCGATCGCCATGATGATCGCGGCCAGCAGAAGCGACGCGCGGTACGAACCACTGTCGCGGGCGAGCATGCCGGCCAGGGCAGGCGCGATGATCTGTGCCACGCCGTAGCTCAGCGTCAGCGTGGCCATCGCCGCGGCGGGGTTCTGCGGATAGTGGCGACCCACCACGGTAAGGGTGAGGCTGACGATGCCGGCGAAGGTGATGCCGAACAGCAGTGCGCTGCCCATCCCCGCGGCGAGCCCGTCGTCCAGCAGCGGCAGCACGAATGACAGTGCCTGCAGGGCGAAGGCGATCGACAGCGCGCGGATCATGCCTGTGCGCGCCGCCAGCCGGTCCCACAGAAATGTGGATGGCACCGCCGCCAGCCCGACCAGCGTCCACACCGCACTGCCATGACCGCGGAAGGCGGCGGTCTGTTCGAGAATGGCGACGATGAAGGTCGCGCTGACCACGAAGCCGAACCCCGCGCAGAAGTACGCGGCGACCAGCAGCATGCGCCAGCGTCGCGGCGGGGGTGGGGGCGCGCTGGCGACCTGCGCCGCCGATGGCGCGGTGGGCGCCGGCATCCAGCGCCAGGCCGGCACCAGGAAGGCCAGGCCGAGCAGCCCCAGCCAGACCCATTGCCCGCTGGAACCGGCGTGCCCGGCCAGGAGCGCGGTAGCGAGGCCGGACACCGCGATACCAAGACCGAGGCCGGCAAAGTGCAGGCCGAGCTGCGGTCGTCGGCGCTGCGCCAGCAGCCAGTTCAGCACCAGCCCGGAGGCCAGCAGCAGGCCGGCGGTGCTGGACATGCCCGCGATGAAGCGCAGGATGCTCCACAGCCACGGCTGGGTGGTGCAGCCCATCAGCGCGGTGGCCGCCACCGCAAGCAGCAGGCCGGCCCGGTAGAAGCGGAACCGGCGCTGCGGGTCGCCGACGCGCGCTACCAGCAGGGTGCCGAGCAGATAGCCCAGGTAGTTGAAGGTTGCCAGCCAGCCGCCCTGCGCCGCGCTCAATCCCGCGTCGGCGCGCATCAGCGGCAACAGCGGCGTGTAGGCGAAGCGGGCCAGGCCTACGGTCAGTACCAGGGCGCAGATGCCGGCGCCGATCACCTGCCAGGGCTGCAGCGACGACGGGGACGGGGAGGCGGGCAGGGTCATGGCGGGCAGGCAGGGGGGCGGCAACCCCATCCTGGGCAACATCGCGCCGGCTGTCTTTCGATAGAATGACGCATCATGTCGATGAAGCGACACTCACAGCCGGCGCGGTCGGCGCCGTGGCGCGAAGTACCGGTGCCGCCGCTGCGTCGGTTGGCCTGGCCGGTGGTCGCGCGCAGCCAGCAGTTGGCCGCAGGGGAGCGCTTCCCGCCGCACGCGCATGGCTGGAACCAGCTCGTGTTTGCGACCGAAGGCGTACTGCAGGTCACCGCCGCGCATGCGCGCCACGTGATCACACCGCAGCAGGCGCTGTGGGTGCCCACGTCGACCGTGCATCACACCGGTGCCTTGAGTGCAGCCGCCTTCCGCAACCTGTACGTTGCCGATGACGCGGCCCCGGGCATGCCCGATCACTGCGTCGTGCTGGATGCATCACCGCTGCTGCGCGCGCTGATCGTCGAACTTGGCCGCACCGATCCCGAGGAGGATGCGGCCTGCTACCGCGCGCTGTGCCAGGTGATCTGCACACAGCTCCCGCGCCAGACGCGTCACGACCGGCACCTGCCGTGGCCGCAGGACGCGCGGCTGCAACGATGGTGCCAGCGGTTGTACGACCATCCCGGCGATGCGCGCGACATGCCGGCCTGGGCGCTGCGGATGGGCATCTCCGCGCGGACCCTGGCGCGTCATTTCGAGCGCGAGACCGGCATGAGCGTGCGTGCGTGGCGAGCGCGCCTGCGCCTGCTGCGCGCGATGGAAGGGCTGGTGCAGGGGCGCTCGCCCACCACCATCGCGCATGAACTCGGCTACGCCTCGGCGTCGGCGTTCAATTACATGTTCCGTATCGAAACCGGCATGACGCCGCTGCAGTGGCGCCGGGCGCGGCAGGCCGCAGACGCGCCGGGCTAGGGGCTCGCGCTGCTCAGGGTGGGGCTGGACAGTCCAGGTGAACCAGACGCTCGTCCTCGAAGCGCGCGCGGATCGTGCCGTCGCCCACCTTGTCGGCTGGCCACGAGGCCGTCCTGCCGGCGCCGGGCAGCGGGTTGCCCAGTTCGAAATACACGTGCCCGCGACTGTCGCCGGGCTGCACGCGCCCGCAGCGCCCGAGCGGCGACGCCATCTGGCCGCAATCGCCTTGCAGCAGGCACAGGCGGGTGTAGCACTGCCGTGCACCGGAGGACCAATGGCCCTGCGCCAGCAGGCAGCCCGGTTCGGTGGCCAGCACCGCCCAGCACGCCAAGCCGAACACGGTGGTGGCCGACATCAGCGCGAGCAGGAGGTAGCGGCGCAGGTGGCGGCGGACATGGGCAGGGAGGCGGATCATGGCGCGATGATGCGCTACTGGAATGCTGTAGTGCCACCGGACGCGTCGATGTCCGTCGCGCAAGGCGCGCGGCGGGTGGCCAGGCACGGCATCGATGGAACGCTGTTTTACCCCACTCCCGCGCAGGGCGGCAGCGCTTACTGTCGGGGTTCCCGTTCGTTCCGTGTGGAGATGTCTGCCAATGAGTGACCTCACCAACGCCCGCATCGTGCTGGCCTCGCGTCCCCGTGGCGAGCCGACGGCGGCCGATTTCCGTCTGGAGCACGTGCCGGTGCCGGTGCCTGGCGAAGGCCAGGTGCTGCTGCGCAACCGCTTCCTGTCGCTGGACCCGTACATGCGCGGTCGCATGGAGGAAGGCCCGTCCTATGCTGCGCCGGTCGCGCTGGATGCGGTGATGGAAGGGCGGACCGTTTCCGATGTGCTGGCCTCCAATTACCCCGGCATTGCCGTCGGCGACCGGGTGCTGGCCACCGGCAACTGGCAGACGCACGCGGTGGTCGATGGCGATCGGGTTACCCGCACGCTGCACGACAACGGGCTGCCACCCAGTACCGCGCTCGGTGTGCTCGGCATGCCCGGGTTCACCGCCTACGCCGGGCTGCGCGAGATCGGCAAGGTGCAGGCGGGCGAGACGCTGGTGGTGGCGGCCGCCAGCGGCCCGGTGGGGGCCACGGTCGGGCAGATCGCCAAGCTGCAGGGCGCGCGCGTCGTCGGCATCGCCGGCGGTGAGCAGAAGCGCCGCTACCTGGAAAGGCTGGGGTTCGATGTGGCGCTGGACCACCGTGCGGTGGACTTCGCCGACCAGCTGCGCCACGCGGTGCCGGCCGGTATCGACGTGTATTTCGAGAACGTCGGCGGGCATGTGTTCGAGGCGGTGGTGCCGCTGCTCAACGACTTCGCGCGCATTCCCGTATGCGGCACCATCGCCACCTACAACGCACGCGACGCGGTGCTGCCCGGGCCGGACCGCCTGCCGGGCTTCATGAGCCGCGTGCTGCGCCAGCGCCTGGCCGTGCGTGGTTTCATCCAGTCCGATTTCCATGCGCTGTTTCCGCAGTTCCTCACCGACATGACCGCGTGGGTCAAGGCCGGACGCGTGCAGTACCGCGAAGACATCGTCGAGGGCCTGGCGAACGCGCCGGAGGCCTTCTTCGGCCTCCTCAAGGGCCGCAACTTCGGCAAGCTGGTGATCGCGCTGGCATGACGGCACAACGGAGCCGGTGACACGCGCGGCCGCATCCCTATCCCCGCACGCGAGACGCATGCGAGAATCCCGCGAATCACTAACAAGGAGCGGGGGGAAGCATGGGATTTCTGATGTTCATCGTGGCGCTGGGTCTGGGTGCCGCCGCGTGGTACCTGGTTGCCGGGAAGGTGCTGGCCGGCAAGTCGGTGCCGGTCCGCCACGGTGCGGGGCTGGTCGCCTCGCTGGCGGTCTTCCTTGGCGCGTTGATCGTGATGGCGATTGCCGGCCTGATCAAACCCGCGGCACCGGTCGAGCTGACCCCGGCGCAGGCCGAGCAGGCCGCAGCGCGCGAGGCCGAACGGGCGCAGCAGGCCACGGCGCGCGATGCCGAACGGGCGCAGCAGGATGCCGAGCGTGACGCACGCAAGGCCGGCCGCGCGTTCGAGGCGTCCAAGGACAAGACGTTGAAGGAGATCGCCGAGACCGGTCCTGCCAAGGCGCGCACGTTCGCCGAAAGCTATGCGGCCATGAATGGCGTGGACGAGGCGTCGCGCGAGGCGTTCTACCTGTGCCTGGGCGACTACATCGGCAGCAAGGATGGCGAGCTCAAGGCCGCCAATGTGCTGGGCTGGTGCCTGAACGATTTCAAGCACGACCCGGCCAAATTCGTGACCGAGAAGTCGCGCTACGACTATTTCAAGGTGCGCAGCCAGTTCAGCGCGTGGGACGGGTCCAGCTACAAGGTGGATAAGTTCATCAAATCGACGATGCAGAATCCGGACTCCTACAAGCACGTCAGCACGCGCCACCACGTCCGGGTCGATCCCACCGAGACGTTCGTGCTGGTGGACACCACCTTCCGCGGTACCAACGCCTTCGGCGGCGTGGTGACCAACGAGGTGCGACTCAAGGTCGATCCTGCCACCGGCGAGGTGCTGGACGTGCTTCACGCGCAGTAAGCCGGGGCGCGGCAATCGGGCGTGATGCCGGTTGCCGCGCAGGCGGAGACATGTACGTCACGGTCGAACCGCCACGCTGGTGCCATCGGGCCCTGTACCGGGCCTGCCACCATGAGCATCGACCATGAGCAGTACGCAGCCGCCGCGAAAGGATGACAAGCAGGGCATCCAGGAAAGCCAGCAGGACCGCAAGCAGGACGAAACCGCCAAGCAGCGTCCGGGCCAGCACGACCAGCAGGTGCACGACGCCAACACGCGGCGCCCGCCGCGGCAGGACCAGCCGCCGGAGTAATCCGCCAGCGGGATCCTTCAGGACACAAAAAACCCCGGGAACCGTGTTCCCGGGGTTTTTCATGGAATCGTGGTGGAGCCAGGGAGGATCGAACTCCCGACCTCGTCATTGCGAACGACGCGCTCTCCCAGCTGAGCTATGGCCCCACGGATGCTGCGATCCGCATGGCGCCGGCCGAGCCGGTGAACCACGCGACCGGGCTAGTGTAGCGCTGCCACGTCGGGGCTGCAAAGGGGGGCCGGCGCCGGGCAGGGCGGGCGTCTGCAGCCAAGGTCTGTTCTTCCGGACCGGGCGCGCGCCGGGCATAATCCGCGCCACGCATCCTGGCAGCAGCCAACCGATCAGGGTCGGGGATGGACGGCCGTCCCCCCGCATCGCCCTGAAAACAACCTGCAACATCCGCGCAATATCGTGCCGCATCGCTGCGCAACCAGCGGTGCTGTTGTTGTTTTCCTGCGTGCCCTGCACGCCACCCAGTTCAGTACTGCCCGAGACCCTTGCATGCCTGTCAATCGCACCACCTCCGTGTCCCTGCGTCATTCTTCCCGCCGCGCCGCCGGTTCGCCGCCGCGCCGCCATGCCCTGGCGCTGGCCTGTGCCACCGCCTCGCTGCTCGGCCTGGCCGGCGCTGCCTCGGCCCAGGACGCGAGCCCGACCTCGCTGGACGCGATCACCGTGACCGCCGATCACCGCGAGCGCAATCTGCAGGAAGTGCCGGTGTCGGTCGGCGTGGTGCAGGGCGAGCGCATGCGCGACTACACCGCCGGCGGCGACGACACGCTGCTGGCGCTGTCGGGCAAGGTGCCGAGCTTCTACGCCGAAACCACCACCGGCCGCATCTTCCCGCGCTTCTACATCCGTGGCCTGGGCAACATCGACTTCTACCTGGGTGCGTCGCAGCCGGTGTCGATCATCCAGGACGACGTGGTGCTCGAGCACGTCGTGCTCAAGTCCAACCCGGTCTATGACGTGGACCAGGTCGAAGTGCTGCGTGGCCCGCAGGGCACGTTGTTCGGCCGCAACACCACCGCCGGCATCGTCAAGTTCGACAGCATCAAGCCGAGCCAGGACTACAGCGGCCGCGTGCAGGCCAGCTACGGCACCTACGGCAGCGTTGCAGTGGACGGCGGCTTCGGTGGCCCGATCAACGACATCGCCTCGTTCCGTGTCTCGGCGCTGTACCAGCACCGCGATGACTACGTGGACAACACCTACACCGGCCCGAGCGCCGATGGCACGGTGTCGCCGAAGAAGAATGCGATGGGCGGCTTCGACGACCGCAACGTGCGCGCGCAGCTGCTGCTGCAGCCCAGCGATGCCTTCTCGCTGCTGGCCTCGGCGCATGCGCGCGACTACGACGGCACCTCCACCCTGTTCCTGCGCAGCGCGCTGACCAAGGGTTCCAACAAGACCGACGTGCCGCGCGACAAGGTCGCCTACGACGAAGCCGGCAACAATCCGCAGGCCTACAAGACCTACGGCGGCTCGATCAAGGCGGTCTACGATTTCGGCAACGTGTCGCTGACCTCGATCACCGCCTACGAAACCACCTCCGGCTACAGCCGTGGTGACACCGACGGCGGCGCGGCGGTGAACTATCCGGTCAATGGCGTGCCTAACGGCTACGGCCAGTCGATGGGCCAGATCCGTGATCTGGACCAGTGGACCCAGGAAATCCGTCTGGCCAACGGCGACGACAACCGCCTGAAGTGGCAGGTCGGCGCGTTCTACTTCGACGGCCGCGACACCACCGATTTCTACCAGCGCGCCTGGTTCCTGCAGGGCAATGCACGCAATCCGAACAACTGGGTGCGCCTGCGCAACGTCAATACCTCGTGGGCCGGGTTCGGCCAGATCAGCTACGACGTCACCGACAAGTTCACCCTGACCGCCGGTCTGCGCCAGACCCGCGACGAGAAGCACACCCGCCTGCTGAAGACCGCCGACACCGCCGCCGGCGTGGTGACCTACAAGGGTCGCACCGACGTGGAAATGTCCGACACCACGCCGAGCTGGGACGTCAGCGCGATGTATGCGTTCAATCCGCAGCTCAGCGTGTATGCGCGCGTGGCCCGCGGCTTCCGCGGCCCGACCATTCAGGGCCGCTCGGCCGTGTTCAATGCCGACTTCACCACCGCGGACTCGGAAACCATCCTGTCCTGGGAAGCGGGCATCAAGAGCAGCCTGTGGGACAACCGCCTGCGCGTGAATGCCGCTGCGTTCACCTACGTGGTCAACGACATCCAGCTCAACGGCAACGATTCGGACGGCAACGGCGTGCTGTTCAACGCCGACAAGGCCAAGGCCTACGGCCTGGAAGCGGACATGGAGCTGCGCCCGATCCCGAACCTGAGCCTGAGCGCCGGTGTGAGCCTGCTGCACAGCGAAATCCAGGACGATCGCGTGTATGCGCAGGTGTGCGCCCTCAACGGTGCCGTGGTGTGTACGGTGAACGATCCGACCATCAAGGTCGGCGCGAACACCTTCGCCCAGATCAACGGCAACCCGCTGCCGAACGCGCCGAAGTACAACATCAACCTGGCCGCGCGTTATGACATGCCGGTCAACGACAGCGATGTGTTCTTCGTCTCCACCGACTGGAACAAGCAGGGCTACACCAGCTTCGTGCTGTACGACTCGGCCGAGTTCAACTCCAAGGGCAGCTTCGAAGGCGGCCTGAAGCTGGGCTACTCGGGCAACTATGGCGCGTGGGAAGTGGCGCTGTTCGCGCGCAACATCACCAATGAGAAGAACCTCAAGGGTGTGATCGAGAACTACATGGCGGCGGTGTACAACGAACCGCGCACCGTGGGCGTTTCGCTCAACATGAACTGGTAAGTGGACACGGCATCGGCGCCGCGCGATCGCGGTGCCGATGCTGCCTGTTGCCTGCCTCGACGACGCCCTGCCAACGCAGGGCGTCGTCGTTTCCGGTGTGCATCGATGGCAACCGGAGGTGCATGTTATGGTCGCGCACCGCATCGCGTGCCGGCGATGCCGCGCGGATGTTCCGTGTTGAAAGGATCTCGACCATGCTTGAACAGCTGCATACAACCTATTCCGATGCCACCGCTGCGCGCGCGCTGATCACGCAGTGCCGGGCGCAGGTGGTGCGCTGGCGCTGGGCGACCGCTTCGATGGCGTTCGATCCGCCGTTCTCCAAAGAGAAGGACGGCGGCCCCACGCCGCGCTGGGTCGCCGACGACAAGGCCAAGCCCGGTGCGCATGTCCGGCACGGCCTGGATGCGGACGGCCGCGTGGTGATCGAATGCGAGGCGGACGGTGACTGCACTGCGTGGCTGCATGGCCCGGAGGGGCGCCACAGCCTGTCCTTCGACGAGGATGCGCGCCTGACTGCCGCGTGGGCGTGGCGCGAACGCGAGGGCCGCCTGCACGGTCTGGACCTGATTGATGGCACGCGTGGCTTCAACGAAACCTACCATTGGGAGGGCGACCAGCTGCAGCGCGTGGTGGTCGAGAACTGGTCACGGCGCGAGCGGACCTGGTGGTGCCAGAATGTTTTCACCTACAACGACGCCGGCCAGCTCGATACGATCGTCCTGGAATACCTGACGGCCGAGGGTCGCCGCACCGGGGAGCGCCGCCTGGAGTATCAGCGCCCACGCCCGGGTGAGACCCTGGCGACGGTCACGGCGGAGGTCGAGCGGCTGCTGATCGACGCGATCGCGGCACAGCTGCCGCGCATTCCGCGCGATGAACCGCTGTACTGCCTGCTGCTCTGTTTCACCGAGGAGGACACCCCCTCGGCATGGCCGCCGTTCCTGGTCTGGGGCCGGCAATCGTATCGGGACGCAGTGATGGCACGGGGCGAGGAGGTGCGTTACTACCTGTGGGCACCCGACGAGATCCGCGAGGTGCAGGGCGACGCGCACGAGCACTGGTTCACCGAGCCGGCGTTGACCGAGGTCTGTCAGCGCCATAACCAGTACATGGAACTGCGCCGCAGTTCGGCATCGGCCAACGGCGTGCTGCGCCAGGTGGCCGCGTGGCTGGATGCACCCGAGCGCCGCGCGCAGCTCGTCACCACCGACGATTTCGTGGTGGCCGTGGCCGACAACACCGGCGCGGTGAATCCGTTGCCGGCCATACGCAAGGCCATTGGTACGGAGCGTTGGGCGCTGCTGAAATCACGCGGTTACGTGTGAGCAGCGCCGCCCTGCGCGCATGGGCGGCAGGGCGGTGCGGCAGGCCGGTTCATCTGGCGGCAGGCGCGGCCAGCGGCGGTGCCAGTTCGGCGAACAGGCCGCCCAGTACGCCCATCGTGGCCTTGTCCGCGCCCATGTCGTCGGCCGCGTTGGCGATGGCGATCACGGCGTTGTTCTGGCCCGGGAACAGCACCACCCAGGCCAGCCAGTTGCCATCCGAGCCGCCGTGCACGAGCACCGGCCCCTGGCGCCCGGCGATGGAGGGCTGCACGCCCCAGTCCAGGCCCGATCCGCTGCCCGGCTGCGCGGTCTGCATCAACGCGTAGGACGCCGGTGTGAGCAGCGTGCCCTTGCCCTGGCTGCCGGCCAACTGGTCGATGGCGAACAACGCCAGGTCCTGCAGGCGCATGTGCAGGTTGCCGGCGGCGGTGTAGATCGGCGGTACGCCGTCATCGGCCTTGCGCGGTGCGGTGGTCACCGGTTTGCCGGCGCGGTGGCCCAGCGGCTGGTTGCCGCGCGTCGGGCCGAAACCGGCGCCCGTCATGCCCAGCGGACCGAATACTTCGCGCTGCATCAGCGTTTCGACATCCTGGCCGGTGGCGTGCTCGGCAATCACCGCGGCAATCAGGAAGCCGCTGTTGCTGTAGGCGAACTCGGTACCCGGTGCATGCACCGGCGCCTCGGCCAACGCAGCCTTGATATAGGCCTCGCGCTGCACCGGCAGCGGCCGGGCGTCGGTGAAGAAGGCATCCAGTGCGGCCGCATCGGTCAGGTTTTCCGGCAGGCCGGCGCGGTGCGACAGCAGCTGTACCAGGGTGACATTGCGGTACTCCGGGCGCATCTGCGCCGACAGTTCCGGCAGCATCGTCGACAACGGGGCATCCCACGTCAGCACGCCTTGTTCGACCAGGCGCGCGATCATCGCCACGGTAATCGGCTTGCCGGTGGAGCCGATCATCCACTGGTCGTCGCGGGTGGCGGCGGTCTTGGCGTCGCTGCGGCGCACGCCGCTGACCGCCTGGTCGGCGACCTTGCCATCGCGGATCACCAGCACGCCCATCGCGGGGGTGGCGGTGCCCTGCATGGCGGTGGTGATGCGCGCATCGAGCGTGTCGGCGGCACCGGCGTTGCCGATCGCCAGGATCAGCCCCAGCGCCAGCAACGCGCGCAGGCGTCGCGCGCCACTGGGAGCCACGGTCCATCGTGTCCGGATCGATTGCATGGGAATCCTTGCAGGGGTGGCGGTGAAGCCACTCTTGCACGCAGCACGGTGCGTTCCCATATGTCTGCGGTCATGGCCGCCTGCGGTTGATTCAGCCTGCAGCAGGGCAGTGCGCGTGGTCGATGTCGACCACGCGCGCGTGCCGCGCGATCACCCGGCCGGCAGCAGCGGTGCGAGCGTCGGTTCGAGCTGCGCCTGGCGCCAGCCGGCCAGTGCGGCCGGCCACTGACGGCTTTCCAGATAGCTTTCCAGATGCTTGCGCGAGGCCAGCACGCCATCGGGCAGGCCCAGCTCGGCGGTGCGTGCGGCGACCGCATCCTGCAGGCGCTTGAGCGCCTGCTTGTTGGTGTCATTGGCCGGCAGTGCCAACGGTGCCTCGGCCTCGTCGTCCAGCGGCGTGACCAGCGCCTGCCAGACCTGTGCGGCCAGCTTGCGTGGCGCCTTGGGGAAGCCCTCCATCAGCGTGCCGAGCGCATCGACATCGGCCGGCGGCGTACGCGCGAGCACAGCGGCCAGCTCGTTGTCGAGAATCCAGCTGCGCGGCTTGTCGCTGGCGCGCGCCTGCACATCGCGCCAGCGCAGCAGGCGCAGCAGACGCATCTGCGCGGGAGTATCCATGAACTGCGCCGAGCGCATGGCCACATGCGGCCACCGTTCTTCGTCATGCTCGACGCTGGCGAGCAGGCGCTCGGCATCGTCCTGCAGCCACTGGCGGCGATCGAGCTCGCCCAGCCTGGCGTCGATCGCGTCGTGCAGTCCGAACAGGTATTCGACGTCATCGGCGGCATACTCCAGCTGCGCGTCCGAGAGCGGGCGGCGCATCCAGTCCGACCGCGTCTCGCCCTTGGCCAGGGTGACGCCGGTGATGGCGTTGACCAGCTTCTGGTACCCCATGCCGCCACCGATGCCGGCCAGCGCCGCACCGATCTGGGTGTCGAACAGCGGCCGCGGCAGGGCGCCGCAGGCGACCTTGAAGGTGACCAGGTCTTCGCTGGCGCTGTGCATGATCTTGAGGATCGAGGTGTCGGTCAGCCAGGGCGCCAGGGCCTCGGTCATGCCGGGGATCAGCGGATCGATCAGCAGGATTTCATCGCCGACCGCCATCTGCACCAGCGCCAGTTGCGGCCAGTACGTGCGCTCGCGGATGAACTCGGTATCCAGGCCGATGCGGGTGGGGCGCTGGCGGTAGCGCTCGTCCAGTTCCGCCGGGGTTTTGATCCAGTAAGCCACGTGGGGTTCCATCAACTGCAGGGTCTGCTCAGGGTAGGGAGGATAACGCGATGCACCCGCACGCGGCCGCGCCAGTATGATGAGGGCCTGATCTACCTGGCGGCAGGGAACCGAATTTGCGATCGTCCGGCACATCGCCGTTGTTGCTGGCCCTGGTGCTGGGGATGGCCAGCGGCTGCTCCCCCTCACCGCCGCCGGCCGCCTCGGCGCCGCCAGCGGCTGCTACCCGGCCGGCGCCCGCCGTGCGTGAGCCGGTGGCCGCACAGGTCACCATCGGGGGCGAGGACGCGGCCGAGACCGTGCAGCGCTGGGAGCCGCCGGCAGTCGTGATCGACGCGCAGGGCGTGGCCAAGGCGCACCGCGACGCGGCGCAGGCGTTCGAGCAGGGGCGGTTGTATGCCACGGCCGCCGACGCGATCCCGATCTGGCTGGGTCTGTTGCAGCACAATCCCGCCGACCGCCAGGCGCAGGCCGGGCTGAAGCGGGCACGGCAGCGGCTGCTGGAGGAAGCGGCCGGTCTGCTGGACCGCCCGCTGAAGCAGCGCGAGGCGCTGGCCGAGGCCGGCGACATGGCCCTGGTGCTGCTGACTCTGGCTCCGGAAGACCCCAAGGTGCGCCAGCTGCAGACCCGCGTGGAGATGGCGCAGCGGGTGGTGGCCTACAACCGCGCCGGTGAGGACGACCTGCGCGCCGGGCGTATCGGTGAAGATGGCGACGGCGCGATTCCCAACTTCCGTGAGGCGCTGGCCCAGGACCCGGACAACGCGCGCGCGCGCCAGGGGCTGGCGGCAGCGGAGAGCGCCTTGATCCGGCGCGCCGAGGATGCCGCGCGCGCCACCGACTTCAGCACCGCCGGCACCTGGTTGGCCGAGGCGGCCAAGGTGCGCGATTCGTCGATCACCATCGCCGATGCGTTCGAACGGATCGAGCGCATCCGCGCCGAGACGCTGGTCCGGCTGCGCGATGAAGGCCTGCGCGACCTGGCCACGCCACAGGGGCTCAAACCGGCGCGGCAGAAGCTGGAGGATGCGCTGCGGATCGCGCTGCCGGGTGATCCGGTGGTGGTGCAGCTGCGCGAGCGCATCGAGCTGGTCACGCACTACGGCAGCTTCCGGCCGCGCCAGGTGTTCAGCGATGCGCTGCGCGATGGCGGGCGCGGGCCGCAGATGATCGTGGTGCCGCATGGCGGCTTCCAGATGGGGGCGGGCGACAGCGAGCCTGGCGCCACCGATGCGGAGAAGCCCTCCCACTACGTGCGGTTCGAGCGCGGCTTCGCCCTGTCGATCACCGAGGTGACCGTGGCCGACTTCCGCCGCTATGTGGAGGCGACCAAGGCGCGCCCCCGCGCGACCCGGCGCGGCCATTCGATCGTGTATGACGAGCGCAGCGGCAACTTCATGCGCCGCAGCGGGGTGGACTGGCAGTCGGACTACAACGGCGCGCCGGCAATCGCCACGCTGCCGGTGATGCACGTCAGCGTGCGCGATGCCGAGCATTACGCTGCCTGGCTGTCCGAGCAGACCGGCCGCTCCTACCGCCTGCCCAGCGAGGCCGAGTTCGAGTACGCCCTGCGCGCCGGCAGCAGCGGCCGCTACCCGTGGGGCGACGCCGGCACGCCACCGCCACGCGCGGGCAACTTCACCGGCGGCAAGGATGTGTCGCCGTCCGGCCGCCACTGGTACAACGCCTTCGTCGGCTACGGCGACGGCTACTGGGGCCCGGCCCCCGTAGCGACCTTCGAGCCCAATGCCTGGGGGGTGCACGACATTGCCGGCAACCTCAGCGAGTGGGTCGCCGACTGCTGGCACGCCAGCTATCGGCGCGCGCCGTCCGATGGCGTGGCCTGGTTCAACCCGGGCTGCCGCCAGCGGGTGATCCGCGGCGGCAACTGGGCCAACGCGCCCGAGCAGACCCGCGCCGCCTGGCGCCAGTCGCAGGACTCGGACACCACCAGCGCCCGCATCGGCTTCCGGCTGGTGCGCGGCATCTGAGCGATCTAGGATGGGCGGGCGCGGGGCGGCGTGCCCCGAACCCACCAGGAACCACGAGCATGCGCAACGATCCGTTTGGCGGTCAGCAGCAGGGCCGGGCCCGGCGACCGGGATTGTTCGGCAACATCCGCTGGTGGGTGCTGCTGGCCTTCGCCGGCTACGCGGCGTTCTACTGGTTCTCCAACCGCGCGGTGGACCCCTATACCGGGGAAAGCGTGCTGATCGACAGCTCGCTCGATGCCACCCAGGAGAAGGCGCTGGGGCTGCAGGCCTACCAGCAGATCCTGGCGCAGGAGCGCCCGGTGGACCCCAATCTGCAGGTATCGCGCGATGTGCGTGCGATTGCCCAGCGGCTGATCAACAAGGTGGACGTGGTGGAAACCGCGCTGGCCGAGGAGCACGGGCTCAAGCCGGCGCATTTCTCGCGCGACTTCGAGTGGGAAGTGAACGTCATCCAGTCCGAGCAGGCCAACGCGTTCTGCCTGCCGGGCGGCAAAATGGCGGTGTACACCGGGTTGATCCCGGTGGCGCGCACCACCGATGCGATGGCGGTGGTGATGGGGCATGAGATTGCCCACGCGCTGCTGCGTCACGGCGCGCAGCGCATGGCCCAGCAGAAGCTGACCCAGATCGGGCAGATGGCCGGCGCGGCCAGTGGCATGGACCCGCAGCAGCAACAGATGGTGATGTCGGCGATGGGCTACGGCTACCTGCTGCCGTACGCGCGCAGCCACGAAACCCAGGCCGATGAAGTGGGCCTGATGCTCGCCGCCGCCGCCTGCTTCGACCCGCGCGAAGCGATTCCGCTGTGGGAGCGGATGGGCCAGAGCAGCGGGCAGGCACCGCCGGAGTTCTCCTCCACCCATCCCAATCCGGGCACGCGCATCCAGAACCTGCAGGCGCTGATGCCCAAGGCGATGGAGTACCGCAAGCGCTTCTGCGAGAGCGCCGGATAACGCGGCCGCAGCCGGCACGGCGGCTCAGCGGGCGGGGTCTTTCACCACCACCTGGATCGCGCCGTCCTGCACGCGCGCGGTGAGCGCGTCGCCGGGACGGACCTGCAACGGGGACCGCACCAGGCTGCCATCGTCCTCGCGGGTCAGGATGGCGTAACCGCGTGCCACCGTGGCCAGCGGGCTGACCGCTTCCATTGAACGGGCGAGGGCACGCAGGCGCAGGCCATCACGTTGCAGGTGGCGCGCGATGGCGCCATCGGCACGCGGCTGCAGGCGCTGCAGCCGCTCGCGCAGCGCATCCAGGCGACGTTGCGGGTGACCGTTGCGCAGCACCGCTGCGGCATGTCGCAGCCGCGCCAGGCGGCGCTCGTGCAGTTGCTGCCACAGGGCGGCGAGGTGCCGCGCCGCGTCCTGCTGGCGCCGCCGCAGCAGCTGCAGGCGGGCCTGCGGGCTCTGTGCATTGAGGCGCAGCAGGGCGCGGTCGGTGCGTTGCATGGCCTGGCCCAGTGCATGGCGCTGCAACTGCGCCAGGCGCGCGTCCAGGCGGCGCAGATGCAGCGCCAGGTCACGCTGGTCGGGCACCAGCAGTTCGGCGGCGACCGAGGGCGTGGGTGCGCGCAGGTCGGCGGCGAAGTCGGCCAGGCTGAAGTCGGTTTCGTGACCGACCGCCGAGACCACCGGGGTGGTGCTGGCGGCGATGGCACGGGCCAGCTGCTCGTCGTTGAACGCCCACAGGTCTTCCAGCGAGCCGCCGCCGCGGGTCAGCAGGATCACGTCGTAGCGGCCGCTGGCGTCGGCGCCGCGCAGCAGCGCGGTGATCTGCGCGGCGGCACTGTCGCCCTGCACCAGGCTGGGCAGCAGGTCCACTTCCAGCAGCGGGAAGCGTCGTTCCAGCACGCTCAGCACGTCGCGTACGGCGGCGCCGGTGGGCGAGGTGATCACCGCCAGGCGGCGCACGTGCGCGGGCAGGGCGCGCTTGCGCTCGGGCGCGAACAGGCCTTCGGCCTCCAGGCGCGCCTTGAGCTGCTCATACGCGCGGCGCAGGGCGCCTTCGCCGGCTTCCTCCATGTGGTCCAGCACCAGCTGGTACTCGCCACGCGCTTCGTACAGGGTCAGCCGGCCGCGGGCGAGCACGCGCATGCCTTCGCGCGGGATGAACTTCAGCCACTGGCTCTTGGGCTTGAACAGCGCGGCGCGGATCTGTGCGCGCGCATCCTTCAGCGTGAAATACATGTGGCCGGACGCCGGGCGGGTGACGCTGCCGAGTTCGGCTTCCACCCAGATCAGCGGGAAGGCGCCTTCCAGCAGGTCGCGGGCCAGGATGTTGAGCTGGCTGGGCGTGAGGATCTGCGCGCTGCGGTCCATGAGGGGATAGAACGGTACGAACGGGCGGTCATGGTCGCACGTTGGCGCCTGTCCTTCATCCCGCTGCGTCGCGCCCGGCGTGCTGCTGCAGCGCCCATTCCACGTGCTCGCGCACGATTGCCGACGGATGTGCGCGGCGTGCGTGCAGCGCGGCCAGGGTGTCGGCATGGGTGGGCGCGTTGCCGAGCGCCACGGCGATGTTGCGCAGCCAGCGCTCGTGGCCGCTGCGGCGGATCGGGCTGCCTTCGGTGCGGCGCAGGAACTCGTCTTCCTCCCAGGCGAACAGCTGTGCCAGCGAGGCGGTGTCCAGATCGTTGCGCGCGCGGAAATCGGGTTCGTCGGTGCGCCGGGCAAACTTGTTCCAGGGGCAGACCAGCTGACAGTCGTCGCAGCCGTAGATGCGGTTGCCCATCAGCGGGCGCATCGGCTCGGGAATGGCGCCCTCGTGCTCGATGGTCAGGTAGGAGATGCAGCGCCGCGCATCCAGGCGCTGCGGCCCGATGATTGCCTGGGTGGGGCACACATCGATGCAGCGCGTGCAGGTGCCGCAGTGCGCGGTTGCGGGCGTGTCCACCGGCAGTGGCAGGTCGACGTAGATCTCGCCAAGGAAGAACCACGAGCCGCCCTGGCGGTCGATCAGGCAGGTGTGCTTGCCGATCCAGCCCAGCCCGGCGTTGCGCGCCAGCGCGCGCTCCAGCACCGGCGCCGAATCGACAAACACCCGGTAACCGAACGGGCCGATCTCGGCGGCGAGGGCATCGGCGAATTTCTGCAGCCGGTTGCGCATCAGCTTGTGGTAGTCGCGGCCCAGCGCGTAGCGCGCCACGTAGGCGCGGTCGCCATCGTGCAGGGTGTCCCAGGCCTGGGCATCGTCCTTGTGGCCGTAGTCCATGCCCACCGAGATCACCCGCACGGTGCCGGGCAGCAGTTCGGCCGGACGCGCGCGCAGCGTGCCGTGGCGGGCCATCCACTGCATGGTCCCGTACAGGCCCTTGCCCAGCCAGTCGGCGAGGTGCGCCTCATCCTCGCCCAGATCGATGCCGGCCACCCCGCAGCGCTGGAATCCGTGCGCCCGCGCAAGCGCGCGCAGCCGGTGGGCGGCCAGGGCGGGATCGAGCGGGACAGGGGCGGGGACGGCGGACATGAGGGTGCAAGTATAGAATCCCGTCATGCTTGAACTCGCTGAACTCTTCGATACGCCTGCCGCCCGCCGCATCGATGCCCAGGCCAGTGCGCTGCTGGGCGACGGTGGCGCCTCGCTGATGGACCAGGCCGGTCTGGCCGCCTGGCAGTGCCTGCTGGAGCACTGGCCGCAGGCCCAGCGCATCGGTGTGCTGGCCGGGCGCGGCAACAACGGGGGCGACGGCTACGTGCTGGCGGCGCTGGCACGCCAGTCCGGCCGCCAGGTGCAGGTGCTGCACCTGCCCGGCGACGCGCCGGCCACAGCGCTGGCCCAGCGCGCGCAGGCCGCCTTCGTGGCGCAGGGGGGCGAGGTGCTGGTCGGCGATGCGCCGCTGCCGGCAATGGACGTCTGGGTGGATGCGCTGTTCGGGATCGGGTTGGATCGCGCGCCGGAGGCGGCTGCCGCCGCACGCATTGCCGCACTCAACCAGGCGCTGGCCCCGGTGCTGGCACTGGATGTACCCAGCGGCGTGGATGCGCGCACGGGCGCAGTGCCGGGCGTGGCGGTGCGGGCTGCGGTGACCCTGCAGTTCATCGTCTGCCACCAGGGCCTGTACACCGGCGACGCGCTGGAATACGTCGGCGAGCGGCGGCTGGCACCGCTGCAGCTGCCCGAGGGCAGCGCCCAGGACGTGGCCGCGTCGGCGTCGCGCTGGCACCACGAACGCGTGCGCGCGCTGCTGGCGCCCCGCCGCGCCAACACCCACAAGGGCGAGTCGGGGCAGGTCCTGTGCGTGGGCGGCAACCTCGGCAGTGGCGGCGCGGTGATGCTGTCCAGCGAGGCGGCCCTGCGCAGTGGTGCCGGGCTGGTCCGTGTGGCCACCCGCCAGGCGCATGTCACCGCGCTGCTGTCCCGCCTGCCCGAAGCGATGGTGCACGCGGTGGAGGACGCCCAGGACCTGGCCGCGCTGCTGCCGCGGTCCGGCGTGATCGCAATCGGCCCGGGACTGGGCCAGGACGACTGGGCGCATGAACTGTGGCGGCAGGTGCTTGGCGCCGGCCGTCCGCTGGTGGTCGATGCGGACGCCTTGAACCTGCTGGCGCAGGCACCGCAGCCGCTGCCCGATGCCGTGCTGACCCCGCACCCGGGCGAGGCCGCGCGCCTGCTCGGCTGCAGCACCGCCGAGGTGCAGGGCGATCGCTTCGCCGCCGCGCGTGCATTGACCGACCGCTACCAGGCCGTGGTGGTACTGAAGGGGGCCGGCACGCTGGTCGCCGCGCCGCACGCCCGCCCGCGGGTGATTGCCGCCGGCAATCCCGGCATGGCCGTGGGCGGCATGGGTGACCTGCTGACCGGGGTGATCGCCGCGCTGCGCGCGCAGGGGCTGGAGGCGTTCGACGCGGCCAGCACCGGCGCGCTGCTGCATGCCCTGGCCGGCGACGCCGCCGCCGCCGAAGGCCAGCGCGGCCTGCTGCCCACCGATCTTCTGGCGCCGCTGCGCCGCTTCGTCAATCCGGACCGCCCCGCATGATCACGTTCTTCCTCGCCGAACCCGCCGACACCGACCTGCTCGGGCAGTGGCTGGCCGCCACCCGCCCGGCGCAGGCCGTGGTGCAGCTGCAGGGCGACCTGGGGGCCGGCAAGTCAACGCTGGCCCGTGCGCTGCTGCGCGCGCTGGGTGTCCAGGGCCCGATCCGCAGCCCCACCTACACGCTGGTCGAGCGCTATCCGTTGGTCGATGGGCACGAGGCCTGGCACCTGGACCTGTACCGCATCGGGCACGCCGGGGAGCTGGATTTCCTCGGGCTCGACGAAGGCAGCGCGTCGCTGTGGCTGGTCGAATGGCCCGAGCGGGGCGCTGGCGCCCTGCCGCCCACCGACCTGGTGGTGGCGCTGGAGATCGAGGGGCAGGGGCGTCGCGTGCGGCTCAGTGCGGACAGCGCGACGGGCCGTGAATGGCTCGATCGCCTCCCGCAAGGGGGTGACTTGCAGGCCCTTTCTGTCGGCTGACACTAGGAAACTCCGGCAGGTTACGGATTATTAAGGGAAAAGGAGTTGCATTTCATTCAGCGCGGTGATTGAATCCTGACCCATGCCAATGGGGAAACCACTCACTGCCCTCTGTGCCGTCGTCGGACTCTGTCTGGCGAGCGCCGTGGCGTGGGCGGGCGAGATCCGCCACGTCGCCCTGGACACCGGCGCCACCGGCACCCGCGCGGAGATCGCGCTGTCCGGCAGCGGCGGCTACAAGACCCTGACCCTGGCCGGCCCGAACCGCCTGGTGGTCGATTTCCCCGATTCCAGTGCCATCCGCAGCCTCAAGCTGCCCGCGCCCAAGGGCGTGGTCACGGCCGTGCGTACCGGCCAGCCGGTACCCGGCACGTTCCGGGTGGTGTTCGACCTGGCCGAGTCGGTGGCACCGTTCAAGCCGCAGATGCGCAAGCAGGGCAATGATTCGACGCTGGTGATCGAATGGCCGGGCGATGGCGCCGCCAACGTGGCCAGCGCACCGGCCAGCGCTGCACCGGCCGCACCCGTTCCCGCACCGACCACCACGCCGCCCCCCATCCCCGCACCGACGGTGGTCGCGCAGACCCCTGCACCGACGCCGGCTGACAACGCCCAGGCGCGCAACGATGCCGCCCGCGCGACCGCGCTGCTGACCGCCTCGGTTCGCCAGCAGGCCAGCGCTACCGCGGCGGCGCCGGTCCCAACGCCCGCCCCGACCACGGCCACCGCCAACGTGGCCGCAGCAGGCAATGCCAACGCCGCCAGCAACTCCGCATCGCCGGCGGCGATCCTCGCCGGACAGCCGACCGCGGCCGTTGTGGCCGCGCCGGTCCCAACGCCTGCCCCGACCGCCACGACCGCGACCGAGAGCCCGCGTCCGGCGATGCCCAGCGATGCGTCGCGGATGAAGATGCGCCCGGGCATGCGCACCCTGGTGGTGGCGATCGATCCCGGTCACGGTGGCCAGGATCCTGGCGCGGTCGGCCCGACCGGCAAGCGCGAGAAGGACATCACCCTGGCCGTGGCGCGCGAACTGGCGCGGCAGGTCAATGCCACGCCGGGCCTGAAGGCCTTCCTGACGCGCGACTCCGACGTGTTCATCCCGCTGCCGATGCGTGCGCAGAAGGCGCGTGCCGCCAAGGCCGACATCTTCATTTCGATCCATGCCGACGCGGCCGAGAACCGCGCGGCAACCGGTTCGTCGGTGTACGTGCTGTCCACCAAGGGCGCGTCCTCGCAGCGCGCCCGCTGGCTGGCCGACAAGGAAAACGCCGCCGATCTGGTCGGTGGCGTGCGCCTGCAGCAGACCGAGGGCACCTTGGCCAACGTGCTGCTGGACCTGGCCCAGAGCGGCTACATGAAAGCCTCCGAAGACGCCGCCGGACATGTGCTGGGTGGGTTGAAGCGGATTGGCAAGAACCACAAGCCGAACATCGAGCGCGCCAACTTCGCGGTGCTGCGCACCTCGGACATGCCGGCGATGCTGGTGGAAACCGCGTTCATCTCCAACCCGGACGAGGAACGGCGCCTGATCGACCCGGCGTACCAGCGCCAGATCGCCGGTGCCGTACTCGATGGCGTGCACACCTTCTTCAGCCGCCAGCCCCCACCCGGCACCCTGTACGCCGCACGCGCCCAGGCCGAAATCGACGCCGCCGGCACCGTCGCCGGGGGAAGCAAATAAAAACCCGCCGCTGGCGGGTTTTTATTTGCTGTAGAGCCGGCCTCTGGCCGGCTGTCCTTCGAGCCGCTGGCGGGTTTTTATTTGCCCGTAGAGCCGGCCTCTGGCCGGCTGCACGAAGGATGCCGCTATCATTCACACATGAGCATCCGCCAACTTCCCGACATCCTCATCAATCAGATCGCCGCAGGCGAGGTCGTCGAACGGCCGGCCTCGGTGGTCAAGGAACTGGTGGAAAACGCCCTCGATGCCGGTGCCACGCGCGTGGACATCGACCTGGAAGAAGGCGGTGTGCGCCTGATCCGGATCCGCGACGACGGCGGTGGCATTGCCCCCGAAGAGCTGCCGCTGGCCGTCTCCCGCCACGCCACCAGCAAGATCGCCAGCCTGGACGACCTCGAAGCGGTAGCCACGCTGGGTTTCCGTGGCGAAGCCCTGCCGTCCATCGCCTCGGTCAGCCGCTTCACCCTGTCCTCGCGACGCCCCGGCGACGCGCACGGCTCGGCGCTGCAGATCGAGGGCGGCAAACTCGGGGAGGTGACGCCGCGTGCACACGCACCGGGCACCACCGTCGAAGTGCGCGAGCTGTTCTACAACGTGCCGGCGCGCCGCAAGTTCCTGCGCGCCGAGCGCACCGAACTGGGCCATATCGAAGAGTGGCTGCGCTCGCTGGCGCTGGCCCGCCCGGATGTGGAACTGCGGGTGTCGCACAACGGCAAAGCGTCGCGCCGCTACAAGCCGGGCGACCTGTACTCCGACGCGCGCCTGGGCGAGACGCTGGGCGAGGACTTCGCGGCGCAGGCGCTGCGCGTGGACCACAGCGGTGCCGGCCTGCGTCTGCATGGCTGGATCGCGCAGCCGCATTACTCGCGGGCCAGTACCGATCAGCAGTACCTGTACGTCAACGGCCGGTCGGTGCGTGACCGCAGCGTTGCCCACGCGGTGAAGATGGCCTATGGCGATGTGCTGTTCCACGGCCGGCAGCCGGCCTACGTGCTGTTCCTGGAGCTGGACCCGACCCGCGTGGACGTCAATGTGCACCCGGCCAAACACGAAGTGCGCTTCCGCGATTCGCGGCTGATCCACGATTTCGTCTACCGCACGTTGAAGGACGCACTGGCCGAAACCCGGGCCGGCATGACCGCCGTCGGTGTCGAGGCCGGTGCGGGCATGGCCACGCCGATGGACATGCAGGCGATGCCTGCCGGATCGGCGGGCACCGGCGGTTACGCGCTGGCCGGCGGTGGAGGTGGTGGTGGAATGGGCGGCGGCCAGTGGCGGCCGCAACAGTCGCCGCTGGGCCTGCGCGTGGCCGATGCGCCGTCTGCGTATGCCGCGCTGTATGCGCAGCCACGCGCCGACGACGACACCGCAGCCGCGCCGATGCCGATGCCAGGCCAGTACGGATTGCCGACGACGTCGGCCGACAGCGGTGTGCCGCCGCTCGGGTACGCGGTCGCGCAGCTGCACGGCATCTACATCCTGGCCGAGAACGCCGAAGGCCTGATCGTGGTGGACATGCACGCCGCCCATGAGCGCATCGGCTACGAGCGCCTGAAGACCGCGCACGACGGCATCGGGCTGCACGCGCAGCCGCTGCTGGTGCCGATCACCCTGGCGGTGGGCGAGCGCGACGCCGATACCGCCGAGCGCGAAGCGGACACGCTGGTGTCGCTGGGCTTTGAGATCACACGCTCCGGCCCGGGCTCGCTGCATGTGCGCAGCATTCCGGCGCTGCTGGCCAATGCCGAACCCGAAGGCCTGCTGCGCGACGTGCTGACCGACCTGCGCGAGCACGGCCAGAGCCGGCGCATCGCCAGCGCACGCGACGAGCTGCTGTCGACGATGGCCTGCCACGGTGCCGTGCGCGCCAACCGTCGGCTCACCGTGCCGGAAATGAACGCGCTGCTGCGCGACATGGAAATCACCGAGCGCTCGGGCCAGTGCAATCATGGCCGGCCGACCTGGGCCCGTTTTTCGCTGGCGGAAATCGACCGCTGGTTCCTGCGCGGACGTTGAAGGGGACACACATGGGGACGTGGGGAGGGCGGGCCGCACTGGCCTGCATGGTGCTCGTGCTTGGGGGGTGCGGGGACAGGGCAGCGGACACGCCGGTCGCGGTGGCGACCGATCCGGCCTTCGCGGCCGAACAGCAGCAATGGCGCCAGCAGCGGTACACCGAGCTGGTGGCCGCCGATGGCTGGACCACCCTGGTTGGCCTGCATTGGCTGGAGCACAAAGCGCATTACATCGGCCGTGGTCCCGGCAGTGGCATCCGCCTGGCGGTAGGGCCGGACAAACTGGGCATGGTGGCGCGCACGGGTGACCAGGTGTGGTTTACCCCCGAGCGTGGCGTGGCGGTCAGCGTGGATGGCGCGCCGGTGCACGGCCGCATCCGCCTCTTCAGCGACCGCGATGCAACGCCGACGGTGATCGCCTTCGATGACGGCAAGGGGCACCTGAGCCTGATCCATCGCGGCGAGCGTTTCGCACTGCGGGTCAAGCACGCCGATGCCGCCTCGCGCATCGGCTTCACCGGCCTGCTGTACTGGCCCGGCGGCCCGTCGTGGAAGGTGCAGGCGCGCTATGTGCCGCATCCGGCCGGCAAGACCCTGTCGATCGTGGACATCACTGGCCTGACCACCGCGATGCCCAACGCCGGCGCGCTGACGTTCGAGCGCGACGGCGTCAACTACCGCCTGGAAGCCATCGGCGAGCCGGGCGGCCCGCTGTTCGTGATCTTCGGCGACCGCACCAGCGGCCACGGCAGCTACCCGGCGGGCCGCTACCTGGACACCGACGCACCCGACGCCCAAGGCAATGTGGTGCTGGATTTCAACCGCGCCTACAACCCGCCGTGCGCGTTCACGCCGTTCGCCACGTGCCCGCTGACACCCCCTGAAAACAGACTCGACCTGCGCGTGGACGCTGGCGAGAAGGCTTACCACGCACCCGAAGGAGAGGGTTGAACCCATGCACATGTTGTCCCGTTGCCTGTTCCCGTTGCTGATCGCCGCCGGCCTGTCGTTCGGCATGCCCGCGCACGCCCGCGACGCCGCCCCGGCTGCAAAACCGGCCGCAAAGGCGGCCACCCCGGTGCCGCTGTTGTGGAAGGTCACCGGCCCGGGTGACAGCCGCATGTACCTGCTGGGGTCCTTCCACCTGCTGCGCGCCGCCGACTACCCCCTCTCGGCCGACGTGGACCGCGCCTTCGCCGACACGCAGCGCGTGGTGTTCGAGCTGTCGCCGCAGGACATGGAGTCGCCGCAGCTGGCACAGAAAATGGTGCAGGCGGCAGTCCGCACCGATGGCAGCGAACTCAAGCGCGACCTCGATGCGCCGACCTGGACGCGGCTGCAGGCCTACGCGCGCGACAACAACCTGCCGCTGGCGCAGCTGCAGGGCATGAAGCCGTGGTTCGTCGGGCTGAGCATCACGCTCAGCCAGTTCACCAAGATGGGCCTGGACCCGAAGCTCGGCCTGGACCGCCACTTCATGACCCTGGCGGCGGCGTCCGGTAAATCCACTGGGGGCCTGGAAGACATCGATACCCAGATCGCGGTGCTGTCGGGGATGTCGGCACAGGAGCAGCAGCAGATGGTGGCCGAGGCGCTGGAACAGGCCGACAAGGGCGACGAGGATGGGCGCAAGCTGCACGACGCATGGCGCCGCGGCGACGACAAGCTGCTGTGGAACTCGATGGCCGTGCAGCTGCGCAGCCAGTACCCGCAGCTGTACAAGCGCATCAACACCGACCGCAACGACGCCTGGGTGCCCAAGCTGCAGCAGCACCTGCAGGCCGGGCAGGGCGGTACGCTGGTGGTGGTGGGTACGCTGCACCTGCTGGGCAACGATGGCGTGGTGGAAAAACTGCGCGCCAAGGGCTACACGGTGGAGCGGATCTGCACGGGCTGCGCCAAGCCCAAGCGCTGAGCCAACGCGCGGCACCTGCGAAAACGGCGCGGCCCGAGGGCTGCGCCGTTTGTCGTTGTGGGGCCGGACAGTGTGGGGCGGAGAGCCCCGTGGATCAGCGGCGGGTCTTGCCGGTGCCCGGCGTGGATGGTGCATCGGGCTTGCGTGCGCCGCCGGCGGTGCCACCGCCCGTCGCAGGGCCGGTACCGGTACCGGTGCCACCCGGACGCCCGCCGAAGCCGGTGCCCATGTTGCGCTGGAAGTCCTGCCACAGCTCCAGATTGCGCTCGGTGAGCTGGTTCATCATCGCCCACGGCGTCTGGCCGAGCAGGTTGCCCATCTGCTGGCGGAACTGCTGCTGCTGGTCCAGGAACACCTGCATGCTGCGCTCCAGGTAATTGCCCATGAAGCCCTGCAGCGAATCGCCGTAGAAGCGGATCAACTGGCTCAGCAGCTGCGTGGACAGCATCGGTTCGCCGTCCTGCTCCTGGTCGGCGATGATCTGCAGCAGCACCGAACGGGTCAGGTCGTCGCCGCTCTTGGCGTCGCGGACTTCGAAGTCCTCGCCATCCAGGATCAGCTGGCGGACGTCTTCGATGGTGATGTAGCTCGAAATTTCAGTGTCGTAGAGACGGCGGTTGGGATACTTCTTGATAATGCGGGTCGCAGCCATGAAGCAATCACTCGTCACAGTAGGCGCGCAGCATGGCGCAGTGCAGCAGCCTATGCAACCGCCGGAAGGCCCATGCGGCGGGGTATCCGGGCCGATTCATGTTGCGCAGCATGGAATTTCGCAGGGTGCAGCATTGACGCGTGCGCCGGGCAGTGCCCGGCGGCGCGCTTACCAGCCCATATGGTGGCCGCCGTTGATGTCCAGGTTCGACCCGGTGATCCAGGCCGCTTCCTCGGCCACCAGGAAGGCCACCGCATAGGCGATTTCCTCGGGCTTGCCGAGGCGGCCGGTCGGAATGTCGGCGATGATCTTGGCGCGCACTTCGTCCGGTACCGCCATCACCATGTCGGTGGCCACATAGCCGGGCGAGATGGTGTTGACGGTGATGCCGAAGCCGGCATTCTCGCGTGCAAGCGAGATGGTGAAGCCGTGCATGCCGGCCTTCGCGGCGGCGTAGTTGGCCTGGCCGTACTGGCCCTTCAGGCCGTTGATCGAACTGATCTGGATCACCCGGCCCCAGCCCCGGCGGCGCATGCCTTCGATCACCGGGCGGGTGACGTTGAATACCGAATTGAGGTTGGTATTGATGACGTCATGCCACTGCTCGGCGCGCATGCGGTGGAAGGTGGTGTCGCGGGTGATGCCGGCGTTGTTGATCAGGATCTCTACCGGGCCCAGCGCGGCCTCGACCGACTGCACCATCGCCTCGGCCGTGTCCGGGTTGGAGACGTCGCCACGGAAGAGCGCCACGTCGCAGCCACGCGCCAGCATCATCTCCCGCCAGGCGTCGGCCTTGGCCTGGTCACGGTAGTTGGTGGCGACCCGATGACCCTGGTCGGCCAGGCGCTGGCAGATGGCGGTGCCGATGCCGCCGGTGCCACCGGTGACCAGTGCGACGCGAGATGTCATGAGCAGCTACTCCGAACGGCAGGGCCAGCAAAGGGGGGAAGGGGATTCTGCAACAACCGCGAAAAAAAGGGGGCGGTCACGGCGCAGCGGGCGGCAGCGGAATGTCGACCGGTGACAGGCGCCCGGGGTCGAACGCGGCGCGGGCGGCGCGCAGGGCCCCGTCGACCTCACTGGCCGTCGCCAGGGCGCGCGGGTCCTGGCCCAGTGCGGCCCAGGCCTGGCGCAGGGCCGGGAGCGGGTTGGCGGCATCCACCGGGGCGGCGGCCGTGGATTTGGACAGCTTGCGGCCGTCGGGATCGAGCAGCAGCGGCAGGTGCAGGTAGCGCGGCGTGGGCAGGCCGAGCGCCTGCTGCAGCAGAATCTGGCGGGGCGTGGAATCGAGCAGGTCGGCCCCGCGGACGATGTCGGTGATGCCCTGCGCGCCGTCATCGACCACCACCGCCAGCTGGTAGGCCCAGTAGCCATCGGCGCGGCGCAGGACCACGTCGCCGACATCGGCATGCACGTCCTGGCGGATCGGGCCGCGCAGGCCGTCGTTGAAGGTCACCACCGTGCCGGGTGCGACACGCAGGCGGATGGCCGGTTGCGCGCGCGGAGGGCGTGGCACGCAGTGATGGTGAACGCCGCCCTGGTCGGCCAGATCGCTGCGGCTGCAATGGCAGGCGAAGGCCTGGCCGGCCTCCAGCAGCTGCGCCAGCGCGGCCTGGTAGGCGGCGTCGCGCTGGCTCTGGTGCAGAACCGGGCCGTCGCTGTGCAGCCCGAACGCGGCGAGCGTGGCCAGTTGCCCGGCCACCGCGCCGGGCACGGTACGTGGCGGGTCGACGTCCTCCACCCGCACCAGCCACTGCCCGCCGGCGTGCCGCGCGAGCAGCCAACTGCCCAGCGCGGCAAGCAGGGAGCCGGGGTGCAGAGGGCCGGTGGGCGAAGGGGCAAAGCGCCCGAGGTAGGGAGTCATGGACATGAACTATGAATCGTCGGTCAGTTTCCGACTTGAATTCAACATGAAGGCACCGCAGATTTGCAGTCAAATCCCTCTTCAAAGCGTCCCTTTCCCATGTTCAGTCGCATTGCCCTCTTTCTTCTGACCAACCTCGCGGTGCTGATCCTGGCCGGTATCGTGATGTCGGTGACGGGGGTCAACCCCAATCGGATGAGCGGCCTGCTGGTGATGGCGGCCATCTTCGGCTTCGGCGGCTCGTTCATTTCGCTGCTGCTGTCCAAGTGGATGGCCAAGCGCTCCACCGGCGCGGTGGTGATCACTGAGCCGCGCAACCCGACCGAGCGCTGGCTGCTGGCCACCGTGGAACGCCAGGCCCGCGCCGCCGGCATCGGCATGCCGGAAGTGGCGGTGTATGACGGCCCGGAGATCAACGCGTTCGCCACCGGCGCCAACCGCAACAAGGCGCTGGTGGCAGTGTCTACCGGCCTGCTGCACAACATGAGCGAAGACGAGGCCGAGGCCGTGCTGGGCCACGAGATCGCGCACGTCGCCAACGGTGACATGATCACGATGGCCCTGCTGCAGGGCGTGCTGAACACCTTCGTGATCGTGCTGGCCCGCGTGGTCGGCGGCATCATCGACAGCGCGCTGTCGGGCAACCGCGAAGGCGGTGGCCGTGGCTTCGCCTACTACATCATCGTGTTCGTGCTGGAGATGGTGTTCGGCCTGTTCGCCACCATGATCTCGATGTGGTTCTCGCGCCACCGCGAATTCCGCGCGGACGCCGGCGGTGCCAACCTCGCCGGCCGCCAGAAGATGATCGCCGCGCTGGAACGCCTCAAGCTCAACCACGGCCAGAGCACCCTGCCGACCCAGATCGCCGCGTTCGGCATCGCCGGCTCCACGGCCCGCAAGCTGTTCATGAGCCACCCGCCGCTGGACGAGCGCATCGCCGCGCTGAAGGCCGCCAACAGCACCGTCGCCTGACCCCGGACGGCAGTGCCCCCGAAACGCCCGGCCCCTGGCCGGGCGTTGTTGTTTCCGTGGCAGCGGGAGACATTCGTCTGCTCGTTCAAGGGCCACCCGTATCCCGTCCAGGGGGTGGTAGCGCTCCCGGGCGGGTGCCGTTGCTCAGGTCACCGACCCTATGTCCAGGGCAGGACGGTGATGCTGTGCGGGTCGTGTCTTTCGCGAACGCCCAAACAGAAACGGCGCCCAAGGGGCGCCGTTTCCGGGGTGGTGCAGGTGCGGTCGATCAGAACTTGGCGTCGAACTCGGCGGCGTAACCGGTGTTCACCAGCACCTTCTGCAGGATGTCGGTGTTCTTCACGTTGCCGGCCACGATCTGCTGGGTCTCCGGACCACGGCTGTCCATGCGGGCCGGGGTGGCGCCCTTGAAGTCGCAGACACGGCCACCGGCCTCGCGGACCAGTAGCACGCCGGCGGCGATGTCCCAGGCCTTCACACCGGCCTCGAAGTACGCATCGGCACGCCCACAGGCCACATAGGCCAGGTCCAGCGCGGCCGAACCGGTGCGGCGGATGTCCTCGGCGTGCACCAGCAGTGCATCCACGGCCTTCAGCTGGGCGCTGCTGGGGGGGGGGGTGCGCGGGGGGAGAAAAGGGGGGGGGACCGCGCCGGACAAGGCCTTGCTGTCGGCCACGCGGATACGGCGGTCGTTGAAGACCGCGCCGGCGCCGCGGCTGGCGGTGAACAGTTCATTGCGGAGCGGGTCGAAGATCACCGCGTCGATCGGCTCGCCGTTCTCGACCAGGGCGATGGACACGCAGTAGTGCGGGAAGCCGCGCAGGTAGTTGCTGGTGCCGTCCAGCGGGTCGATGACCCACATGTAACGGTTCACGCCCTGCACGCCACCTTCCTCACCCATGATCCCGTACTCGGGATAGGCGCGCTTGAGTTCCTTGACGATGACCTTTTCCGCATCCGCATCGACTTCACTGGCATAGTCCATGCGCCCCTTCTGCACGACGTTCAACGCCTCCAGCTTGTTGATGTTGCGCAACAGGACGTTGCCGGCGAGGCGGGCGGCCTTGACCATGACGGTGACGGCGGGTTTCTGCATGGCGAAAAGCTCCCGTAAAGGCAGAGATGGGGTTTGGCGGGGGAAAAGAGCGGTCCCGGCGCAGAGGCCGGTCGCACAGTTTACCATTTGTGGCTGTCCTGCTCGCGTCTGGCCTGTTCATGTCCATTGAAACCGCTCCGTCCCGCATTCGTTTCGTCCTCGTCGGCACCCAGCACCCCGGCAATATGGGGGCCGCCGCGCGTGCCATGAAGACCATGGGCCTGGGCCGCCTGGTGCTGGTCGCCCCTGAAAAACCCCTCAATGAAGAAGCGTTCCGGCGCTCGGCCGGGGCCGAGGACGTGCTCGGCGATGCCCCGGTGGTGGCGACCCTGGCCGAGGCCGTGGCCGATTGCCGGCTGGTGCTCGGGTGCACCGCACGCGCGCGCCGGGTCCAGTTGGAAGAGCTGCTGCCGGGCGTTGCCGCGCAGCGCGCCCTGGCCAAGGCCGCCGAGCCGGCCGAAGTGGCCTTCGTGTTCGGCCGCGAACGCACCGGCCTGACCAACGAAGAGCTGCAGCTGTGCCACCTGGCGGTCCACATCCCGTCCAACCCGGATTTCAGCTCCCTGAATCTGGCGGCGGCCGTGCAGGTGCTGGCCTATGAGCTGCGCATGGCCAGCCTCGGGGGCATCAGCGCTGCCGCGCCGGCCGAGCCGGGCTTCCGCGAGGAGCCGGCCAGCCATGCCCAGGTCGAGGGCCTGTTCGGCCAGCTCGGCGACACCCTGGACGACATCGACTTCCACAAGGGCCGCGCCCCGGAATCGGCGATGCGCAAACTGCGCCGGCTGTTCCTGCGCACCGAACTGAGCGAACAGGAAGTGCGCCTGCTGCGCGGCATTCTGTCCGACGCGCAGCGGATGGCGCGCCTGGCGGCAGGCAAGCCTCAATGAGCTGACGCAGTTCTCACTTTTTCGGGTAGGCTGTTTCGATATCTCGGGGGAGCAATGAAGGGTGTCAGTGCTGCGATGGCTGCTGCAGGGGGGACTGCTGTGTCTGGCCATCGCTCTGGCGGTCGGTCCGGCATGGGCCGGCCCGTCCAACGTACTGGTGCTCGGACGGATCAGCGATGATCCCAAGTCACACTATGCGCAGCTGCAGCCCCTGCTGGACTACGTGGTGCCGCGCATGCGCGATGTGGGCATCACCGAAGGCCGCATCCTGATGGCCAGCGACTCGCAGCGGATGGGCAGCTACCTGCGCCGCGGCCGCGTCGACTGGGTCACCGAGACCTCCGGCACCGCCGTCGCGCTGGGCATGCGCAGCGGCGCGCAGCCGCTGCTGCTGACCGAGCGCAGCGGGGTGCGCGAGTACCACACCGTGTTCTTCGTGCGCCGGGACAGCCCGGTCCGCACCCTGGAGGACCTGACCGGGCACACCGTGGCCCTGCAGAATGTGGCCTCCACCAGTGCGTACCTGGTCCCGGTGATGACCCTGCTCGAACACGGCATGACCCCGGAGATCCTGCTGTCGGCCAACGACACGGCCGCGCCCGATACGGTGGGTTACGTGTTCGCGCGGTCGGAGCTGAACATCGCCACCCTGGTGCACAAGGGGTTGGTCGATGCCGGCGCGGTCAGCAGCGTGGACTGGGCCGATGGCAAACGCATTCCGCCGGTCTTCCGGCGCGACTTCCGGGTCATCCACCGTACCGAGCCGTATCCGCGCGGGGTGGAAATGGTGCGCGCCGGCCTGGACCCGCGGGTGCGCGACCGCCTGCAGCAGGTGCTGCTGGATGCAGCATCGGATCCACAGGCGCAGGATGCGCTGGAAAAGTTCTTTGGTACGTCCGGGTTCCATCGGGTGGATGCGCAGATGCAGCACCGGCTGGATGAATTGAAACAGGGTTGGGCACGCGTGCGGATGGAAGTGGAATGAGGCCGTTGGGTTCCGGAATGCAGGCACGTTTCGTGCTGGCGATGGGCGGTGCCATGCTGGTGGTGGTGGCGATCGTGGCGGTAGTGCTGGGGCGCCAGGCCACCATGCAGGATGAGGTCAAGCACCTCAGCGGCAGCGTGATCCACGGCCTGTTCGACCGCAGCGTGCGCAGTCGTGGCGAGGCCCTGGCGCGCGAGCTCTCCGACGCGCTGGCCAACCCGCTCTATTACAACGATCTCGAGCAGGTCGGCGCGCTGGTGCGCAATACCTCGCGGCAGCAGGTGGTGCGCTACGTGCTGGTGTTCGACGCCGATGGCCGCCTGATCCACGACGGCTCGGTGGAGGTGCTGGGCTTCGGCCGCGCCATGACCGACCCGCTGGCCGAAGGCGCCAAGGGCGCCCGCCAGCTGGTGGTGCAGGAGTCGCCCAAGGTCCTGGACAACGCGATGCCGATCATGATCGGCAACCAGCGCATCGGCGGTGTCCGCGTGGGCATGGCGCTGGACGATGTGCAGGCGATGGAGCAACGCGCCAACCAGACCCTGGGCGAACGCCTGCAGCAGGTGGGCAAGCGCCACCTCGGCTGGCTGCTGCTGATGCTGGGCCTGCTGGTGGGCATCGGCGTGGTGGTGATCATCTACGTGCAGCGCACCCTGGTCACCCCGATCCGCGGGCTGGCCGCCGCCGCGCGCCAGATCGAAGCGGGCGACTACCAGGTGCAGCTGCGCGAAAGCTCGCGCAAGGATGAGGTGGGTGAGCTGGTGCGTGCGTTCGGGCGGATGAGCGAGGCCATCGCCCGGCACGACCGCGAGGTGCGGCACATGGCCTACACCGATGCGTTGACCGGCCTGACCAACCGCCTGGCCTTCCGCGAGGCGCTGGACCACCGCCTGATGGCCGCGCGCGCGTCCGGCCATCGGCTGGCCCTGCTGTTCGCCGACATCGACGACTTCAAGCGCGTCAACGACACCCTCGGCCACGAGGCCGGCGACGAGGCCCTGCTGCAGTTCGCCCAGCGCATCAGCGCGGCGGTGACCCAGGCCGGTGGCGACGAGGCGCTGCTGGCGCGCTTTGGCGGCGATGAGTTCGTGATCCTGATCGGCGATGGCGACGTCGCGGCCACCGCGCGCCACCTGGCCGAGATCCTGGTGCGCGAGCTGGGCAAGCCGCTGGTGGTGCAGGGCAGGGAGCTGTTCCTCGGCACCTCCATCGGTGTGACCCTGTTCCCCGACGATGCCGCCGACGCGACCACGCTGTTGAAGAACGGCGACATCGCCATGTACCAGGCCAAGATGGCCGGCAAGAACTGCTATCGCTACTACAGCCGCGCGATGGACCATGCGGTCGAGCGCCGCGTGCACATGGAGCAGGAACTGCGCGGCGCCTGGGAACGCGGCGAGCTGCGGCTGGTGTACCAGCCGATCTTCCGCACCCGCGACCGCCGCATGGTCGGCGTCGAAGTCCTGCTGCGCTGGCAGCACCCGACGCTGGGCACGATCCCGCCGTCGGTGTTCATCGAAGTGGCCGAGCAGAGCGGCCTGATCGAAGTGATCGGCCCCAAGGTGCTGCGCGCGGCCTGCATGGAGGCGGTGCAGTGGCCGCACGGCGCCGACAGTGACGGCCTGTTCGTGTCGGTCAACGTGTCCCCGCGCCAGCTGCGCGGTGGCGAACTGCCCACCCTGGTGGCCGACTGCCTGCGCGATACCGGCCTGCCGGCCTCGCGCCTGCACCTGGAGCTGACCGAAACGGCGGTGATCGGCGACGAGATGCTGGCCGCCGCGCTGCTGGACAAGCTGCACCGTACCGGCGTGAAGGTGTGGCTGGACGACTTCGGCACCGGCTTCTCCGGGCTCAGCCACCTGCGCCAGGTGCCGGTGGACGGCGTCAAGATCGACAAGAGTTTCGTCGCCGACATGCAGCGCGACCCGGACGACCTGGCCCTGACCACCGCGATCATCGCGATGGCCCATGCGCTGGGCATCACCGTGGTGGCCGAGGGCATCGAGCAGGAAGTGCAGTTCGACCTGTTGTGCCAGCGCGGCTGCGACCTTGGCCAGGGGTACTGGCTGAGCCACCCGGTCAGCGCGACCGAGGTGGTGCAGATGATCGAGGCGGGTCGATAAGATGAAAGGTGTGACGACCAGCGGTCGTCACCTACGCAAACGCCCCTAGACGGGGCGTTTGCTTGCATCCCCGGAGATCTCGCGGACCAGTTTGGGGACGAGGTAGCCGGACAGGCGTGCGGTGAGCTGTGCGTGCAGTGCCTTGGCGGTGTCGTCGGTTACCTCGAAGTGGGCCACGCCCTCGACCCGGTCGACCTGGTACAGGTAGTACGGCAGCACGCCGGCGGCGAAGCTGCGTTCGCTCAGGTCCTGCAGCGCCTGCAGGGAGTCGTTGACCCCGCGCAGCAGCACCGCCTGGTTGAGCAGGGTGGCGCCGGCGGCGCGCAGGCGCGCCATCGCGGTGTCCACGGCGGCGTCGAATTCGTTGGCGTGGTTGGCATGGATCACGAACGCCACCGGCCAGGGCAGGGCGGCGATCCACTGCACCAGGGCGTCGTCCACGCGTTCGGGCAGGACTACCGGCAGGCGGCTGTGGATACGCAGGCGGCGCAGGTGCGGAATCCGGGCCAGGGCCTGGGTCAGTTCCTCCAGCTTGTGGGTGGCCAGCGACAGCGGGTCACCGCCGGACAGGATCACCTCGTCGATGTCCGGGTCCTGCGCGATGGCGTCCACCGCCTCGCGCCAGCCCTCTTTGGCGGCATTCTCGGTGCCGTAGTCGAAGTGGCGGCGGAAGCAGTAGCGGCAGTTGATCGCACAGCTGCCGGTGGTCACCAGCAGGGCGCGGCCGCGGTACTTCTGGATCACCCCGGTGGCCTTCCTGGCCAGCCCGTCGCCCACGGCATCGAGGCTGAAGCCCGGTACCACCTGCATTTCATCGGTGATCGGCAGCACCTGCCGCAGCAGCGGGTCGTGGCGGTCGCCCGGGCGCATCCGGGCGATGAAGCCCTGCGGGACGCGCAGCGCGAACTGGTTGGCCGCCTCGGCCGAGAGGGGCAGCTCGGCCGGGTCAAGGCCAAGCTGCGCCAGCAGCTGCCGCGGGTCGCGGACCGCCTCGCGCCAGAGCTGTTGCCAGCGCACGGGGGTGGGCAGGGGCGTGGCGGAAAGCTGCATGGAATGGGGGCCTGCGGTTATCATGTCGGTCAGAAAAACGAGTCACCCCACCGGTGTCGGTGGGTTTTCCATTCTATCCGGCTCGCCGCGCCTGCGCGGCGTTTGCCCATTCAGGAGTTTCAGCATGGCCACTGTTGGCATGAACGATGTCAAGAACGGGATGAAGATCCTGGTCAACAATGAACCGGCGGTCATCACCGAGACCGAGTACGTCAAGCCGGGCAAGGGCCAGGCCTTCACCCGCATGAAGTACCGCTTCATCAAGTCGGGCCGCGTGGTCGAAATGACCATGAAGGCCACCGATGACGTGGAAAAGGCCGACGTCGTCGACACCAACATGAATTACATGTACACCGACGGCGAGTACTGGCACTTCATGGACCCGGAGTCCTTCGAGCAGGTCCAGGCCACCAAGGCCGGCATGGGCGGCGCGGACAAGTGGCTCAAGGGTGAAGAATCCTGCATCGTCACCCTGTGGAACGGCGAGCCGATCTTCGTCCAGCCGCCGAACTTCGTCGAACTGAAGATCACCGAAACCGATCCGGGCGTCCGTGGCGACACCTCGGGCGGCGGCGGCAAGCCGGCCACCCTGGAAACCGGCGCCGTGGTCCGCGTGCCGCTGTTCGTCAACCAGGATGAAATCATCAAGGTCGACACCCGCTCGGGCGAATACTCCGCACGCGCCGGCAAATAATCCGGCGAAGCCGGATGACGGTAGAGCCGACCGTTGGTCGGCTGCTGTTGAAGACCACCGGCCGGATGATGGTAGAGCCGACCGTTGGTCGGCTGCTTCTGGCGGGGTCTGAACGTGCATCGCGAAGGGCAGCGGACCAACGGTCCGCTCTACCCGTCGGCTCCACCGGCGGTATCGCGTCGGCTTTACCGGCCGTACCCCGCCGCCCCTCCGCTGCCCCCCCCCCTTGCCCCAGCGAGCCCGCATGACCGACACCGCACGCATTCCCGAAACCTGTGACCTGCTGATCGAAGCCGGTTACGTGGTCCCGATCGAGCCGCATGCGGTGGTGCTGGAAGACCATGCCGTGGCCATCCGTGGCAGCGAGATCGTCGCGATCCTGCCGCGTGCCGAGGCGCGTGCGCGCTTCGCGCCGACGCAGACCGTGTCGCGCCCGGACGCGGCGCTGATGCCGGGCCTGGTCAACGCGCACACCCACAACCCGATGACGCTGCTGCGCGGCGTCGCCGACGACCTGCCGTTGATGGTGTGGCTGCAGCAGCACATCTGGCCGGTGGAAGCGGCGGTGATCGGGCCGGAGTTCGTGGCCGACGGCACCACCCTGGCCATCGCCGAGATGCTGCGCGGCGGCACCACCTGCGCCAACGAAAACTACTTCTTCTCCGACGTGCAGGCGGCCGTCTACAAGCAGCATGGTTTCCGTGCGCTGGTTGGCGCGGTGATCATCGATTTCCCCACCGCCTGGGCCAAGACCGACGACGAGTACTTCGCCAAGGCCGGCGAGCTGCACGACCAGTGGCGCAACGATCCGCTGATCGGCACCTCGTTCGCGCCGCATGCGCCGTACACCGTCAACGACGCCAATTTCGAACGCGTGCGCATGCTGTCCGACCAGCTGGACATGCAGGTGCACCTGCACACGCATGAAACCGCGCAGGAAATCAGCGACTCGATCCGGCTGCACGGCCAGCGCCCGCTGGCGCGGCTGGACCGGCTGGGCCTGGTCAACGACCGCCTGATCGCGGTGCACATGACCCAGCTCACCGAGGCCGAGATCCACCTGTGCGCCGAGCGCGGCGTCAGCGTGGTGCATTGCCCCGAATCCAACCTCAAGCTGGCCTCCGGGTTCTGCCCGGCCTGCGCCCTGCAGCGCGCCGGCGTGAACCTGGCGATCGGCACCGACGGCTGCGCCAGCAACAACGACCTGGACATGTTCAGCGAGAACCGCACCGCGGCGATCCTGGCCAAGGCCGTGGCCAACGATGCCACCGCGCTGGATGCGGCCACCACGCTGCGCGCGGCCACCCTGGGCGGTGCACGCGCGCTGGGCTTTGGCGACCGCATCGGCTCGATCGAGGTCGGCAAGCAGGCCGACCTGGTCTGCGTGGACCTGTCCGCGCTGGAAACCCAGCCGCTGCATCACGTGCTCTCGCAGCTTGTCTACGCCGCCGGCCGCCACCAGGTCAGCGATGTCTGGATTGCCGGCCAGCCCAAGCTGGTCCAGCGTGAGCTGGTGGGCATGGACACCGCGGCGATCGTCGCCAACGCGCGCCAATGGCGCGAGCGCATCCGCCACATCCGTGCTTGATGTACCAAGGATCCCCATGAACGCCCCCCACGCTTCCACCAATTTCGATCAGGCCGAACTGGACAAGTTCGCCGCACTCGCCAACCGCTGGTGGGATGCGGACGGCCCGCAGAAGCCGCTGCATGCCCTGAACCCGGTGCGCCTGCAGTACGTGGCCAGCCGTGTGGCCCTGCGTGGTGCGCGCGTGCTGGACATCGGCTGCGGCGGTGGCCTGCTCAGCGAAGCGCTGGCCAAAGAAGGCGCCGAGGTCACTGCGATCGACCTGGCCCCGGAACTGGTCAAGGTGGCGCGGCTGCACAGCCTGGAATCGGGCGTCACGGTGGACTACCGCCTGCAGGCCGCCGAAGACCTTGCTGCCGAGCAGCCGGGCAGCTTCGACGTGGTCACCTGCATGGAAATGCTGGAACACGTGCCGGACCCGGGCGCGATCATCGCTGCCTGCCACCGCCTGCTCAAGCCGGGCGGCCAGCTGTTCCTGTCCACCGTCAACCGCACCCCGGCCGCCTTCGCGGTGGCCATCGTCGGTGCCGAGTACGTGGCGCGGCTGCTGCCCAAGGGCACGCACCACTACCAGGATTTCATCAAGCCGGCCGAGCTGGGCAAGTGGCTGCGCGAGGCCGACTTCACCCTGCGCGATGTCAGCGGCATGGCCTATGAGCCGTGGCGCAACCGCGCGCGCCTGAGCAGCCGCACCGACATCAACTACCTGGCGTATGCCGTGAAGCCGGACGATGCGGCCGGTGTCTGAGTCCGCAGGTCACGCGGGCATGTTCCCGCAGGCGGTCCTGTTCGATCTGGACGGCACACTGCTGGACAGCGCACCGGACATGCTGGCCACCGCCAATGCGATGCTGGCCGCACGCGGCCGCGCGCCGATCAGCCTGGAGGTCCTGCGTCCGGTGGTGTCCAAGGGCTCCCGGGCGATGGTATCGGTGGCGTTCCCGGAACTGGGGCAGGTCGAGCGCGACGCGCTGGTGCCCGAATTCCTGGAGCGTTATGAGGGCCTGATCGGCCGTCATGCCGTGCTGTTCGACGGCGTCGCCGGCATGCTCGACGCGCTGGAGGCGGCCGGCTGCCGCTGGGGCATCGTCACCAACAAGCCGGAATACCTGGCGCGGCTGATCGTGCCGCAGCTGGGCTGGGAACAGCGCTGTGCCGTGCTGATCGGCGGCGACACCCTGGCCCAGCGCAAACCGCATCCGTTGCCGCTGCTGGCTGCCGCCGAACGCATGGCGATCGCCCCGGCCACCTGCATCTACGTGGGCGACGACGAGCGCGACATCGTTGCCGCCAATGCGGCCGGCATGGCCTCGGTGGCCGCGCTGTGGGGCTACCGCCTGGACGCCGACGACCCGCACGCGTGGGGCGCCGAGCGCATGGCCGAGCACCCCGCGCAGCTGCAGCGCGCCGACGCCTGGCCACCCGCACGCGGGTAATAGGGCAGACGGCAGGTGCCAACCGTTGGTCGGCGCACCCCCCAGGTAGGCGCCAACCGTTGGTTGGCACATCCCCCCAGGTAGGTGCGGACCGTTGGTCCGCACATTCCCCCAAGGTAGGTGCGGACCGTTGGTCCGCACAGCATTTGAAGGACTTCCCGTGACAACTTCCAGCGCCCTGGACAGCTTCCTGGACAAGTGGCGAACCCGCTGGCCGGAATGGTCGGTGGCTGAACCCTTCGTACCGGAGGCGCAGCGCCTCCGCGTGGTGGCATGGTTTGCGCTGCTGCAGGAGTTCGACGACATCCTCAACATCGGCGGTGACCCGACCCCGGCCGACGCCAAGCTGGCGTGGTGGGGCGAAGAGCTGCGCAGCTGGGCGGCCCAGCGCTCCAGGCATCCGCTGGGCCGCGTACTGGAACCGCTGCGCGCGCCGTGGGCCGAACTGGCCCAGACCCTGCCGGACCTGATCGACGCGCGTGCCGTGCCGGTGGACCCGGCGCAGGCGCTGGCTGGTCTGCGCGCCTACGCCGCGGCGGTGGCCGCGGTGGAGGCGGTGATCTTCGAGACGCCGGTAAGGGGCGACGCCGCCACGCCGGTGCTGCTGCAGACCCTGGCCCAGCGGTTGAACGAGGCCGGCATCGCGGCCGTGCCGCGTGCAGTGCTGGCGCAGGGCGACCAGGACGTGACGCAGCGCTGGGCGCAGCAGCTGCTGCGCGACTGGCCCGCGCGCGTGGCCGGACCGGGGGCGGGGGGATGTACGTTTCGCTTAGTATCGGCGGACGCGCGCGCGTGGGGG